>JASHYZ010000563.1 GCA_030042795.1 Terriglobia bacterium
ACGGCTTTTTTCATTCTCGATTACTTCGACGAGAAGGGCCAGGCTCTCGGCTTTTCACCGCGCGAGGTGCTAAGGCGGGTGGTCGCGAAAGCGCACGAGATGGGCGTTGACCCGGAGGTGGCGACCGAATTTGAGTTCTTTCTCTTCCGCGAAGATTCTCACTCCATCCGCACTAAGCATTATCGCGATCTGGTCCCGCTCTCGCCTGGAATGTTCGGTTACAGCGTGCTGCGCACCGGTGTTCACTCTGAGATTGCGCATGCCATTCTTGATTCCATGCGCGATTTTGGCGTCGAGCTCGAAGGCTTCCACACCGAGACAGGTCCCGGAGTCTATGAAACCGCCATCCGGCATGACCGCGCGCTGGCAGCCGCGGACAAGGCGGCGCTGTTCAAGAGCGGCGTCAAGCAGGTTGCCGCGCGTCATGGTCTGATGGCCACTTTTATGGCCAAATCGAGCGCTGATCTGCCGGGTTCGAGCGGCCACCTGCACCAGAGCTTGTGGGATCACGATCACACCCGAAACTTGTTCTATGATTCAGGGCGTCCCCACGAGATGTCGATGCTGATGAGCCACTTCATTGCCGGGCAGTTACAGCTCATGCCGGAGTTTGCCGCTTTCGCATGTCCCACCATCAATTCCTACAAGCGCTTGGTTCCCGGCGTCTGGGCGCCCACTAATGCTACCTGGGGCATTGACAATCGCACCGCCGCATTGCGTGCAGTGTTGGGGCCTTCATCGGCCTCGGTTCGAGTGGAGTATCGCCTCAGCGGCGCGGACATCAACCCCCATCTCGCCATTGCAGCCAGTCTCGCGTCCGGACTTTACGGCATCGAGCATCGTCTCGACCCACCCGAGCCGGTGCGGGGCAACGCCTACGAAACGAAAGCGCCCGAACTTCCGCACTCTTTGGACGAGGCCACACGCTTTCTCGAACAGAGCAACGCGGCGCGAGAACTTTTGGGCGAGGAATTCGTGGATCACTATCTGCGCACGCGCCGCTGGGAGGTCCGCCAGCATCAGAGGGCTGTCACGGATTGGGAACGCGAACGCTACTTCGAGATCATCTAACAGCCGTCCACTTTCGGCCGTCAACCCTCAGCAAGCGAAGATCTGCTGGTTTGAAGGTCCGAGGGACGGCACTCGCTGTTTTCTGGCTGTTGACCGCAGTCGCCGTTCGGTTCATCATCAACGGTTTCGCGGCCTCGGCATGATTAACGCGCGACCAGCCCGATAGCAACTTTCGAATATGCGCAGCAAGCCAAAAGGGTCAGTCTGCATCCATTTCAAGAAAGAGACAGGTCTGAAAACAGCTTTATGATTTCAATATGGTCGTTTCCCAACCGCATCATCTTTGGCGCTGGAGCTATCGGTCAGTTGGCAGAACGCGTGAAAGGCTTGGGAATCAGACGACCCTTGGTGGTGACCGATCCCGGAGTGGCAGCCAGCGGATTGCTCGAGCGCGTAACCGGTTCGCTAAAGGCTGCCGGTCTCAAGTATTCGGTCTTCGATCGTGTCGAAGGCAATCCCACTGAAGCCAGTGTCTATCCAGGCGTGGAAATTTACGGAGGGCAACACTGCGACGGCGTCGTGGCCCTCGGCGGAGGCAGTGCAATTGATGCTGCCAAGGCCATCGGTCTGAAGGCAACTCACGATTTGCCGCTCGAAGACTACGATGACCTGAAAAACGGCGGGGATCTGATAAATTCGAATGTTCCGCCGATGGTCGCGATCCCCACCACGGCCGGCACCGGAAGCGAGGTGGGGCGCAGTACCGTAATCACCCTCAAGGCCACCGGCCGCAAGACGGTAATTTTCAGCCCGTACCTGCTGCCCAAAGTGGCCATCGCCGATCCCGAACTCACTTTCGGCCTGCCCCCTCATCTCACAGCCGCCACTGGCATGGACGCCATGACGCACAACCTGGAAGCCTATCTGGCGCTCGGCTACCACCCGATGTGCGACGCCATCGGGCTCAAGGGAGTGGAACTAGTCCATCGGAATCTGCCGCTCGCTGTCCGCGACGGAAGGAATCTGGAAGCGCGTACCGGCATGATGGCGGCGGCCATCATGGGAGCGGTGGCGTTTCAAAAGGGCCTGGGCACCGTTCACTCTCTTGCCCATCCGCTTTCGACCGTGGCCGGAATGCATCACGGCCTGACCAACGCCATCCTGCTGCCTCATGTGATGCGCTTTAATCTTCCTGTGGTTCGAGAGCGTCTTGTCGATCTCGCCGCCGTGATGGGCGTTGCCACTCACGGCATGACAGCAGATTCCGCAGCGCAAGCGGCAATCGGCGCCATCGAGAAGCTCAACGCCGACATCGGCATCCCACGGTGCTTGCGCGACGCCGGCGTGCGCGAAGAGATGATTCCCGTGATGGTGCCGCTCGCCATGGAAGACGGCTGCCGCCTGCTGAACCCGCGCCCTACTTCGCACGACGATATGGAGATGCTTTATCGGTTGGCTTTCTGAGTTCGGAGTTGATCAGTTCGGAGTTCGGAGATTCTCAGTTCGAAGTTCCGAGCTTTACCCGGCGCAGAGTTGCCACGCATGGCTACAATTAGAAGGTTCGAAGACATTCAGGCTTGGCAGAAGGCCCGAGAACTGGTGCGTGAAGTTTATCGGGTGTCTGTTGCGGGCAGGTTTCAACGAGATTACGGGCTGAGAGATCAGATTTGCAGGGCAGCAGTATCTTCCATGAGCAACGTCGCTGAAGGCTTTGCGCGAAAAACGCGCCGTGACTTTGCTCACTTTCTGGACGTTGCCAGAAGGTCTGCAGTTGAGGTTCAGTCCCTGCTTTACGTCGCTGTTGACGTCGGCTATTTGAATACCGAACAGTTCAAAGCACTCTATGCCTTAGCAGACGAGGTAGCTGCGCTGGTTGGAGGATTCACGAGCTATCTTCGCAGGGCTCGCGCTCCGAACCGGTCTGAGTAAGCCAGCCCATGGACTCCAAACTGAGCAACTCCGAACTCCGTAACTCCGAACTGCTAAACTCCGAACTCCGAACTGACCAACTCCGAACTGACGAACACGACCTCGCCCGCCTCGGTTACGCGCAGGAACTCTTCCGCACCATGGGAGGGTTCTCGAATTTTGCCATTTCGTTTTCCATCATCTCTATTCTTACCGGCGCCGTCACTCTCTACGACTATGGTTTGGCCATGGGCGGGCCGGCAGAGATGTCGTTAGGGTGGCCGCTGGTGGCCCTATTTTCGCTCGCGGTGGCTGCCAGCATGGGTGAGATTGCCTCGGCGTTTCCCACCTCCGGTGGAATGTATCATTGGGCCACCATCCTGGGCAGTCCAGGTTGGGGATGGTTCACGGCGTGGTTCAACATCCTGGGCTTGATCGCCACCATCGCTGGCATCGATTACGGCTGCGCCCAGTTTCTCATGCCCCTGCTACGCATTCCGCCGGGCACGGGCGCGCTGCTGGCAGTCTACGCGACGGTGCTCGCCTCGCACGGCCTCATCAATCACTACGGCATTCGGCTGGTCGCTTGGCTGAATGACGCGAGCGTCACGGTGCATATTGTCGGCGTCGCGGCCATCGTCGGAGCGCTGCTGCTCTTCGCTCCGAAGCAACCCGTCAGTTTCTTCTTTCATGCCGTCAATAGTAATGGCGTGCGTTTTTACGGATGGGCTTTTATGCTCGGCCTGCTGCAGGCCCAATGGACTTTCACCGGCTACGACGGCTCCTGTCACGTCTCGGAGGAAACCGTAGACCCACGCCGCCGCGTTCCGTGGGGCATGGTTACTGCTGTTGTGGTCTCCGCCGTCGTCGGATACCTTTTGCTGATGGCCTTGACGCTCTCCGTCCGCAGTCTTCCGGCAGCCCTCAATGCGACCGATGCAGCCGGAAACAAGGTGCCGGCGGTGATCGCCATTCTCGAGCAGTCGCTTGGCAACTCCGCGGGAGCCCTCGTCTCGCTCCTGGCTGTGATGGCGATGTGGTTCTGCGGCCTGGCCACCGTTACTTCCAACTCACGCACCGTTTACGCCTTCGCGCGCGACGGAGGACTGCCGTGGTCGCATCTTTGGAGAACCGTCAGCCCAAAACACCTTACTCCCGCTCACGCCATCTGGCTCTCGGTGGCCGCGGCCTTTGCCGTGGCCGTTTACAGCGGCGCTTACCCGGTAGTGACCTCGATCAGTACCATCGGGTTGTATATTTCCTATACTATTCCGGTGTATCTGGGATGGCGCGCGCGGCGCGCAGGCTTATGGCAGGAGCACGGGCCATGGCATCTCGGCCGCTACAGCGCCTTGGTGAACGCCGCTGCTCTGGCATGGACTGCCTTCATTTGCCTTATGCTGGTGATGCCGCCCAACCAACTCGCCGGCAAGACGATTCTTGGTGCCACACTGGCGCTCGCCTTGGCGTATGCGATCAGTGAGCGGCGTCGCTTCCATGCAAGTGCTCGCGTGCAATCTCAGCTCGTCAACCGTGGTTAATGATAAAGACTGGGCATTCGAGTGCGCGCGCCTCAGTCGGCTGGTAGCTCTTGGGGAGCGTACTGGCGGCGGACCTTGATTTTGTCCTCGTCCTTGCGGGCCTGTGCGAGGTCGTAGGAAACCTGCATGCGCAGCCACGTTTCGGGTGTGCTGCCAAATGCTTTCGCAAGCCGGATAGCCATTTCGGGGCTGACACCCGACTTGCCGTTGATGACGTTGTTGAGTGTTTGTCGGGTGACACCGAGGACCTTCGCGCCTTCGGTGACTGACAACCCCAAAGGCTCAAGGCATCCGTTCCGGATACTGCGGCCGGGGTGTGGCGGGTTTTTCATTGGCATGACGTCTGCTCCTCAATTGCTAGTGGTAGTCGATCAGTTCAACATCGAACACGTCCGGGCCTTCGAAGCGGAAGATGATACGCCAGTTCGCCCGTACCGTTACGGACCAGAAGCCTCTAAGGTCGCCTTTCAGGCGGTGAAGGCGATAGCCGGGAAGGTTAAGGCCCAGCGGCGTATCGGCCGCGTCCAGACGGCCAAGAATATCCTCAACATTGTTCAAGGGATCAGGTCTTATACCGCGGCGGTCGTCATGTTCGTAGAGCCTTTTGAGACCGCGATGCTTGAAGCTTCGGATCACAATACATCGTAAAGCGACAGTTGTCAGTTGTCAATTTTGCGCTTGTTGACCAGCCGTATGCTGCTCCTTCGAACCTCGCTCGCCATAATGGAGCCGACGCGTTAAACTACAACGAGCCACGAATCTAGGTGCGTGAACAATGCCGACCGTTACAAGCCAGCCGGAGCAGAGAGTGGTATTGCGCAGCGTAAGCTGGGAAACGTATGAGCGCCTACTGGCGGAAAACTCTGATCGGAGTTCGCCACGCCTCACCTACGATCGCGGAATCCTTGAGATTATGAGCCCGTCAGCCGAGCACGAATGGTACAAAGAGCTGATTTCCGACCTGGTGAAACTGCTGGCCAGAGAACTCCGCATCGACGTCCTTTCCTTAGGGTCCACAACGTTCCGGCGTGAGCAGACGGAGCGAGGGTTCGAGCCGGACGCGTGCTTTTACTTTACTCATGTCAGGCAACTGAGAGGCAAGGAGCAGATTGATCTCTCAATAGATCCTCCACCGGACATTGTTGTAGAAGTTGCTGTGACGCGTTCTTCGCTGAGCAAGTTTCCAGTCTGTGCGGCGCTAGGCGTGCCCGAGATCTGGAGTTACGACGGCAGCCGGTTGCGAATTTATCGATTGGACAAGTCCGACTACATCGAAGCGTCGTCAAGTGGTGTTCTGCTTCAACTCGGAGCCCAACAGATCACCGATTGGCTGGAGTTGGCAAAGGCCCTGGACAGTGTCACGTGGCCCGATGAAGTCCTCCAGCAGTTCCGGCGTTCACAGGCGCTCTGATATGCCCGTGGTGATCTCTTTGCTCCGCGGCGTCAACGTCGGGGGTCACAACAAGGTCAAGATGGAGGCGCTCCGAGCGTTGTATGAATCTCTCGGGCTGCGGGACGTTCAGACGTACGTTCAGAGCGGCAATCTCGTTTTCAAAACCAAAGAGCGCGACTTGGTGCGGCTATCAAGACTTATCGAGGGCGCGATCGAGAAGAAGTTTGGGTTTCATACGGATGTTATCCTCCGCACGACTGCTGAGCTGCGAGATGTCATCACCAGAAACCCGTTTGCGCAGCGAGGCGGCATCGATCCTAGCAGATTGCTCATCACCTTTCTCGCCGCTGAGTCCGGCGCCGAAGCTCGGGAGAAAGTTTCCAAGCTCGACACCCAGCCGGACGAACTGTACGTTGACGGCCGCGAGGTCTACATCTATTTTGTGGGTGGCATGGCGCGTCCCAAGACATCGTGGATGGCCATTGCAAAGATGCTGAAGACGCCGGGAACAGGCAGAAACTGGAATACCGTCACGAAATTGCTGGAGATTGCGGAG
>JASHYZ010000564.1 GCA_030042795.1 Terriglobia bacterium
CTCCCGATCAGCGGTCATAGACCAGTATCGCCGCAGCCAGTGACACACGCTTGCCCAGCCACGGCTGGCCCCAGGATAGGCCTTTTGAGCCCGGCATGGACGACGGAATTGAGCTCAGATTCTCGTCTGACCGCGCGCATAGCTCTGGGCCACTCTCAATCAACAGATTTGACGGAGCACGGGGCCCCTGCTACGCGAGCTGCGACGTGCAATTCGGGCATCGCGTCGCGGCGATCGGAATATTCATTTTGCAGTAACTGCATTCTTTCGTGGTGGCCGCTGCCGCTGGCGGCTTGGGCACGATGCGGTTTACCCACTTAATGAGCACGAAGACGGCGAAGGCGATGATGAGGAACTCAATGACCGTATTGAGGAACGTCCCATAGTTGATGGTCACCACGTGGTCAGCCTTGGCTTGGGCCAGGGTGTCGTGGAAGTGTTCCACGGATAGCGGAAGAACGAGGCTGGAAAAGTCAACGCGGCCGATGATCATACCGATGGGAGGCATAATCATGTCATTGACCAGCGACGTGACAATCTTTCCGAAGGCGGCGCCGATGATGATGCCCACCGCCATGTCCATGACGTTGCCCCGCATGACGAAGGTTTTGAACTCTTTCCACATGGTAAAGTCTCCTTTTCGTAGTCAGTTACCCCCAAGTACCACAAAATGACACGCGCTATCCTATGTGGGACAGTGCCTGCAGGTCAACTTGAGAGCTGAGGGAGTGTTATCAGGCGCAACCGGCGCCAGGCTATACCCATCTAGACGCGAGGCCTTCGCGGGGCGTAGGGCTGGAGGTTGCATGGGCACGAAAGCGATAATGACTGCCGAGCAGTACGCGGCACGTCGATCCCTACCAGCGTCTGCAGATTGCTCCTGATCTCACCCTCAATCCAGCTCTTGCCGGGATCCACCATCAACCTCGCTGAGATTCTCAGCTAGTCCTTTTTGTCGACCCTAGTCCTCGATCACGACTGCGCGAGGGTGTCGTACAAGCGGAAATGCCTCCACGTCCATGATGGCAAACGACTTACTTGCAGTGTGTTTGTAGCTCATTTAAGCGCAGCGAAAGTGACTCACCCATACCCGCCTGCGGAATTTGTTTGGAGTAAAGGTCTGTGGGCGACCGCCGATAACCTAGGCGGAGCCATTGTATGTCGGAATTTCAAAATCCAGCGATCTTCAGGGCCCTCATCGAGGGCCTGCACACCGGCATCTATCTGGTGGATAGTGAAGGAACCATCGTCTTCTGGAACGACGGTGCGGAGAGAATCACCGGCTATCTGCGCGAGGACGTCGTGGGCCGCTGCTCCCGCGACAAAATTCTGGTCCACGACGGCGAGTGCAGTTCCGGTCTCTGCAGTCCTCTGTGTCCACTGTCCGGAACGATGGAGGACGGGAAATCCCGGGAAGCGGCGGTCGAGATCCGGCATCGGTCGGGCCACAGGATTCCCGTTTGGCTGCGGGCGGTCCCAATCCGGAACGAGTCGGGCGTCATTGTTGGCGCCGCTGAAAGCTTTGATGAGCGAGGCTTCCCACCTGAGGTTCCGCACTGCGAGCCCGAGCACGTGATTCACACGTGCCTGGATGAGGTGACAGGCCTGGCCCCCGAGGAGCATACCCGTTCCCGCGTCAAAGAGGACTTGGCCGTGTTCGCCGAGGAATCGATCCCGTTTAGCGTGCTGTGCATTGAGATCGACCGCCTGGAACACTTCAGGACAACCTATGGCCGGGAAGCGGTGGTGTCGATTTTGCGCGTGGTGTGCCAGACGCTCAAGGATACGCTAAGGTCGTCTGATTTTCTCGGACACTGGAGCAACCGCCGGTTTCTCGCAGTTCTCCCCTGGTGCACCGGCCGCGCCCCAGCCCAAGTGGCTGAGCATTTGAGGAAGATGGTGGGCTATTCGGAGATTCGCTGGTGGGGCGATCAAGTGCCGGTGACGCTTTCAATAGGGGGCGCCACGGTGAGACGAAACGACACGCCTGAATCTCTCGTAGAACGGGCTGAAGACGCCTTAGCGGAGAGCCTCCAGCGGGGTGGCAACGGCGCCACCCTTGTGCGTGAGCAGAAACTAAAACTCGTCGAGGTCTAAATCGTCATGTTTGCGATCATCGGAATTCTGGTTGTCTTCGGCGCCGTCCTGGGCGGCTACCTCATGGAGCATGGCAAGCTCCTGGTGCTGGTGCAGCCGGCTGAGCTCCTCATCATCGGAATGGCGGCGGTGGGCACGCTGCTGATTGGAAACCCACTGCACATCTTGAAGGGGGTCGGGGCGGGCTTGGGAGGAGTCTTCAAAGGCTCAAAGCTCACCAAGGGATGGTACTTGGACTCCTTGAAGATGCTCTATGAATTGTTCAACAAGGCGCGCAAAGAGGGCCTGGTGGCGCTCGAAAGCGACACCGAGACGCCCGACAAGAGCCAGATCTTCACGAAGTACCCGGCTTTCGTGGAGGATCATCACGCGCGTGACTTCGTTTGCGACACTCTGCGCATGGCCATCAGCGGCGGTGTGGACCCGTTCGATGTGGATCAAATGATAGAGCTCGATATGGAGGTCCATCACCATGATTCCGGCCAGCCGGTGGCCTCGCTCAGCAACATGGCAGACTCATTGCCCGGCCTCGGAATTGTGGCAGCGGTGCTGGGGGTTGTGATCACCATGGGCGCCCTCGGGGGACCGCCTGAAGAGCTGGGCCATAAGGTGGCTGCCGCTCTGGTAGGCACCTTCCTGGGCATCCTGTTGTGCTACGGGCTGGTGGGACCCATGGCGGCCAACATGGCCAAGTCTGCGGATGAAGAGCAGGCGTTTTACCACGTCATGCGAGTGGTGATGGTAGCCTTTATCAAAGGGACTTCGCCCGTGCTGGCGATTGAAATTGGGCGGCGCGCGGTGCCCGGACACGTCCGTCCGAGTTTCCAGGAAACCGAGCAGTATTGTAAGAACAGCTCCGCCGCGCCTGCGGGAGAAGCGGCAGCGGCGGCTTAGCAGGCTGCGCAAGCGGGATTGGGGACTCCATGTCAACGACACGGCCAATCATCATCATCAAGAAGAAGGGCGGGCACGCCGGCCATCACGGTGGCGCCTGGAAGGTGGCTTACGCCGACTTCGTCACCGCCATGATGGCGCTGTTTATCGTGCTATGGCTGATGAGTGCGAGCAACTCTGTGAAAAAGGCCATTGGAGGCTATTTCAAGGACCCGAAGGGTTCCTCGAAAACGGCGGGAACCAACTTGGTAGGGACCGGACAGAATTTCTCGCTCTCCAAGGCCGACCTCAAGGACATCAAGTCAACGCTGCAGAAGGCGATTCAGAAGATGAGTGAGTTCGACAAGCTCAAAGACCAGATCGAGTTCACCATCACTCCCGAGGGATTGCGGATCGAGCTGCTGGAGACCAAGAACGGAACCTTCTTCGACGTGGGCAGCGCCGAGCTCAACCAAAGTGGCAAGGACCTGCTGGTGATCCTGGCGCAGCAGCTCGGAACGTTTCCCAACAAGATCTCAATCGAGGGACATACGGACTCAAAGCCGTATTCGGGGAAGGGTGACTACTCGAACTGGGAACTCTCGGCGGATCGCGCCAACGCCGCCCGGCGGCTGATGCAGGAGCACGGCCTTCGCGCCGACCAGGTGACGCAAGTGCGAGGCTTCGCCGATCAAAGCCCGCGCGTGCCGGGCCACCCGGAGGATCCCTCCAACCGACGGGTTTCGCTGATTGTGAACAACTTCGTGAAGCCTAATAGCACGTCCGACACACCCACCAGCCCTGTTAATGGCGGCAAGGCCGCCGGCGTCGAGGCTGAAGAAGGCAGCCCCAAGGAAATGTAACCCACCCTTCGCAGCAGAAGCCAGGAATCAGGAAGAAATGATGAACGATGAATGCTGAATAATGAAGGATTCTTCTTTCTCATTTATTATTCATCGTTCATCATTTCGTCGTGCCTCCTTCTGTGTTACTAACGTCCAATTCTTCTCGGGCCGCGAAGAACTTCGCCTTGAGCGTGAATACAGCTCGCAACCCCTCCGTGCCCTCTGTGGCTTTCAACACTGAGGCCACAGAGTCTCCGTGAACTCCGCGTTAGAGGCTTCTAGGCACAGAGGGCGCCGAGGCCTTCGGTTTAGTTGCGGCCAAAGGCGCGTCAGGGTGAGTTTTCTTTTGGTTGCGGCCAAAGGCCGCGCTGGGCTAACGTTTGTGAGGTGGTCTTGACGCTACGAAGGTAACTCGGCGCCGACACGCCAGCGTTACATGATCCCAACGTCTGCAACCTCGCCTTCGAGGATTCCTCCTCCAGACCCATACGCGAACGACGACAGAAATCCCAGCGTTGCGGTTTCAATCGGCCGCTTCCGATGGGTGATCTGCGCCCTTCTTCTTTTTGGCACCACGAAAAACTACATGGATCGCCAGGTTCTCGGGGTTCTGAAGACAACCCTACAGCATGACCTAGGATGGAACGAGATCGACTACAGCAACCTGGTATTTGCCTTCCAGGCGGCCTACGCGCTTGGACTCCTGGTGGTGGGCCGCGCGGTGGACCGGCTGGGCACTCGCAAGGCCTACTCGGTGATTATGGTGTTCTGGAGCCTCGCCTCGATGGCGCACGCGGTTGCGCACTCTCTCACTGAGTTTATTCTGGCTCGCTCGGCCCTGGGTTTGGGAGAGGGCGGCGTGTTTCCCGCCAGCATGAAGGCGGTGGCAGAGTGGTTCCCGCGCCGCGAACGCGCCTTGGCCACGGGAATTTTCAACGCCGGCACCAGCATGGGCGCGATCATCACGCCGGTGATTGTGCCCTGGATTACGGTTCACCTGGGCTGGCGTACGGCCTTCCTCACAACAGGCGGCCTCGGCTTTTTGTGGCTGATTTTCTGGTTGGCGCTCTACCGGAAGCCGGAGGAGCATCCTCGCTGCGGCAAGGCCGAGCTCGACTTCATCAGGCACGATCCTGCCGAAGAGGCCGGACATATCAACTGGCTGCAGCTTGTCACCCATCGCCAAGCTTGGGCGTTTATCCTGGGCAAGTTTCTGACGGATCCCATTTGGTGGTTCTACCTGTTTTGGGTTCCTGACTTTCTGCAACGAGATCACGGGCTGAGACTGATGCAAATTGGCTTGCCGCTGGTGGTCATTTACGTCATCTCAGACGCCGGCAGCGTGGCCGGAGGCTGGGTGTCATCTCACTTGATTAAGGCCGGCGTGAGTGTCAATATCGCGCGTAAGGCGGCTCTGGCACTGTGCGCCGTCTGCGTGTTGCCCATGATCTTTGTCTACCGTGTCGAAGGCTTGTGGACGGCAGTGCTGCTGATCGGCCTTGCAGCCGCAGCTCATCAGGGCTTCTCCGCCAATCTTTTTACCTTGCCGTCGGATACATTTCCCAAGCGGGCCGTCGGATCCGTGGTGGGTATCGGCGGCATGGCCGGAGCCATCGGCGGCATGCTGATCGCCAAGATCGTGGGATATCTCCTGCAGTGGACGGGCAGCTACAGAGTTCCGTTTGTCATCGCAGGCAGCGCGTACTTGGTGGCTGTGGCTGTGATTCATCTGCTGGCGCCCAGGCTTGATCCCGTGCGTATCGGCAACGAGTCAGCGGCATGACCGTGGTGATATGATTCCGGTTTGCGAGGTGTCAGGGCCTAGCCTTTGCGTGAGACGTTTTTCCTCCCGAACGGCAGTAGTTTCACGCAAAGACGCAAAGCAAGAAAAAGGGAAGCCTCGATCTATCAGAGGGTGTCCACTTATATTGACCCGCCCTGGCCAAGAGGATAGGGCCTGGACCCACCAACCCGACGCCGGCGGAACGGCATCGGCTTAGTTTAGGGCAACTCTTTCGTGAGAAGCTTCGACGGGAGGGAAGCGCGCTCATCAAGCAATGTGGGCTTGGAAACGGGGCATATTTATTCTGAACTTAGCGCCTTTGCGTGAAACTTACTTTCTTGAAACCTGAAAAGGAGTCCCAAGATGGAAAACCACAGCGATGATCTGACGCGAAGGGAATTTCTGAAAGAGGCTGCAGCGGCGGGCGTGGGCGTAGCCGCGTTTGGAGGATTGACACCGGCCAGAGTCCTGGGCGCGAACGATCGCATCCGGCTCGGTCTGTTGGGCTCAGGTGAGCGCGGCACCTATGACATGAAGGTGTTCATGGGCAACCCGAACGTGGAGGTCGTGGCGGTGTGCGACGTCTACGAACCCCACCGTCTCAGCGCGCAGGAAGTAGCCGGCAGCCAGGCTCAGGTGTACACCGACTATCGCGAAGTGCTCGATCGCAAGGACGTAGACGCGGTTCTGATCGCCACTCCGGACCATTGGCACAAACAAGTGCTCATCGACGCCGTCCACGCCGGCAAGGACGCCTACTGCGAAAAGCCTATCATGCACTCCATCCCGGAAGGCGTGGAGATGGTAAAAGTCGTAAAAGAAACCAACCGTGTGGTGCAAACCGGCACCCAACAGCGCAGTTGGCCGCATTGGATCCTCGGCAAGCAACTCGTCGATGATGGGATGTTGGGCGAGGTCACCTTCGTTCACACTTACTGGTACCAGAACTATCTTGAGGACAGCGGCTGGATGAAAAAGAATGCCGTAGACACCTCGCAATTGAACTGGAAGATGTGGCTGGGCGACGCCCCGGACCAGCCTTTCACCGAAGAGAAGTTCGCTCATTGGCGATTCTTCTGGGACTTCGGGGGCGGCATTCTCACCGACCTGCTCACCCACTGGATTGACGTCATCCAGTGGTATCTCGGCCAGCCGTTGGCGCAAACGGCAACGACCACGGGAGACCTTTACCTGATGAAGTGGCAATGTCCGGACACCATTACGGCAGTGTATGAATACCCGGGCAACACCATGGTGACCTTTACGGGCGCTCTCAGCAACAGCATCGACGATGGTGGCATTGTGTTCCGCGGGACCAAAGCCACCCTCAAGATTGACCGCGCCCGCCTTTTGGTGTACCCGGAAGGAGCGCGCTGGCAACCGGGCGTCAATTACCCGCCACCCGAAGTGCACGTCCTCTCCGAGCGCGACGGTACTATCGAACACGTCGCGAACTTTCTCGATTGCATGCGCTCGCGAAAGGCACCGAACGCTAACATCGAAGTTGGCTTCGAGGCCGCGCGGGCTTCGTGGTTTGGCAACATTGCGCTCAAGCGCGGCCTGAAAACGGTGTGGAATGAGTCTGCAGGAAAGGTAGCCTGAGTCCTCGTTCCTTGAAGTCGCTCGTGAGCATTGCACTGTAGCACAAGGGCTTAAGTTCTTCTCGGGCCACGAAGATTCTG
>JASHYZ010000565.1 GCA_030042795.1 Terriglobia bacterium
GGACCAGCCCCGCCGAATCCAGCCCTCAATGCCCCCGTACTCGCCGGCCAGGCTTCCGAACACGACGATGGCCAAAGCCCCCAGCAAGCTGTAGGAGAGCCATGACTGCCGGCGAGGCTCGCGCCCCGCCACCATGGGTGCCAGGAAGATACCTGCAGCCAGGTACGAAGTCGCCACCCAGAAAATGGCGAGCTGCAGGTGCCAGGTGCGAGCGATGTTGAACGGCAGGATGCGCGCCAGATCGAGGCCAAAAAAATTCGAGATTTCCGCGCGATAGTGTTGCGTTGCGCCGCCGAGGAGCGTCTGCAGCAGGAAAAGCAGCGCCATCACCAGAAAGAACCAGGCGGTCGAGAGCTGGGCCGGTGTCAGCATCACTTCATCGGGACGCCGGAACCCAATCTCCTTCTGCTCGCGCCCGTGCCACCCAAGGAAGTTCCATCGCCCGAAGGCTCCCAGCATCAAACCGATTCCTCCAAGCAAGGCGATGAGAGACACTACACTCCACAGCACCGTATCGGCTGTAGCGTGGTTGCCGACGAGCTGCTCGGGAGGCCAGTTATTCGTATAGGAGAATTCGTGGCCCGGCCTGAGTGCGGCCGAAGCCCACGCTGACCAGGCGAAGAAAGCCGTCAGATCTTCAATCTGACCCGGGTCCGTAATGGCCCTTGGCCGCAAGCCGTACTTCGTGTTGCCCTGGCCGAAAAACTCCTGATAGTGCGCTACCAGATCGTGAAAAGCCGCCGCTTGCGCGTCAGTGAATTCGAGCACGCCACTCCCGGCATCGTACCGGTTGGTCTTGAAATCTTGAATAGTCTGCAACTGTGCCCGATCGGATTGCGACCCGCCATAGTTTTGTATCACCAGAAGGGCGGAACGGTGAAGGTAGTCGGCGGTGAAGTCGGGACCGAGATAAGCGCCATGGCCAAAGATCGTGCCGTATTCCATCAAGCCGTTGCGGAGGAATATCTCCTGGCCGCGCGTGACGTCGGCTTGCGTAAAGAGCACGTTTCCCTGATGGTTCACGACCTTGCCGGGAATGGGCGGCTCGCCCGTATAGGTTCGATAGGCGAGAATGCCGAGCACCGTAAAGCCAAAGAGGAACACGATGATTACTGCCTGAACCCAACCCTTCGAGATCAGCAAACCCCTTCGTTCGCCATTTTGCATCAGCTACCTCCTATCGAAAGATGAGAGCGGCACCCCTACCATCAAGGGCTGCTTCTGCACGTGGCTGGGTTCAAAGAGGAAAGTGCCGAAAATGTTCACGGCAAAGGCGGTGAGCCCTGCCAGCTCGAGAACGGCTGAAACCGGGAGCACCGACCACGCCCAGGCGGCGTATGCCTGGTAGGCAAGCACCTCGCACGAGACGCGCAGCGTGCAGCCGGTGGTGAGCAAGGCCAGCGCAACGAACATCAACCGCGTGCTCCAGAGCAGGCGCATGGCGGCAAACGCGGGCAGGACACGCGGGCCCACGCTGAGTATCATCACCGAAACGAATCCAACCGTGAGCGCGTGGCGGGATGCGCCCCAGATGCCGCCGGAGGTATCCCATCGCGCGGCCGCCATTCCCAGGAGAGCCGACACGAGCAGCCAACCGTAAGCAACGCGAACGAAGAAGGGAAAGGTCGAGTGAACCCCGCGCGTCTTGGGCTCCCTTCGTGCCGGCTCGAACATCCGCAAAGCCGCAATGGCCACGACCGCACCGGCGGGGAACAGCAAGGTTGCTTCGTCGCCCAATCCCGCGAACGTCAGCAAAACGCCGGCGAAATTGATAGCCACCGCGACCAGCAGCCAACGCGCGCGCATGGGAGCGAGGCCGAGGAACACCGGCATCCATTTGGCGCTGAATCCCCAAACGAAAGGCACGAGGAATCCCCAGGCCATCAGAGCCAGGTAGCGCTGGTCAAAGCGGTGCGCGAACTCAGGACCTGCGCCGTGGAGGGCCACGCCCACACATCCAGCCAGGTTCGTGGTTAATAGAAGGCCGAGGCCCACGGTAGCGCTGATCACCACCCAGATCCATGGGTCGAGGCCCCCTTTTCCTCCTGCCTGCGGAGGATGGCGTGAGACGATGCCAAAGAATAGGGCGAAGGCGGCAAGCTCGAGAGCGGCAGAGACCGGCAGCAAGAGCCGCCAGTGCCAGCCCTCGATGTTGGCGAGCCAGCGCAACGCCACGCCGGCCGTCCACATGAGCCAGCAGGCCCAAGCGGCGGCAAACACGCCTCTAGCCGAACCCCGCAGCTTAGGGAGCGAGTAAAAGCCGATGCCCAGAATGAAACTACCCACCCAGCCGAACACCTGCGCGTGTCCGTGCGCCTGCAACCAAGAGGGTGAAATTGAGGCCACGCTCTCGCGCCCGCTGATTTCGATCAGATTCCAGACACCCAGGAAGGTGCCCGGCAGCAGCATGAAGGCCAGTCCGCTGGTGACATAGGCAATCAACAGCCGCGAAAGAGCCGCTTCGCGCGTGCGCGCTATTTCGAAGATCTCCAGGTGCGAAGGCGCCGGCGACGAGACGGGTTTCATCTCCGGCGACGCCGACAGCACGACATTGTTCATGGGTTCTCCAAGCGCGACGGCCACCGCCCGAGCGGTTTTCCCATGGGTGAGGTACGCCGGTGCCACGACCGCGCGCTTACGCCGCGGCTGCCTCCATTTCAAGCGCGCGCGGAAACAGGATGTTGTTCTCGAGATGGATATGAGTGTGCATGTCTGCTTCGAATGCTGCCAGCGATCGGTAAAGCTCGCGGTAGCTGACGCAAGCGTCCTCGGGTGCGGCGTATCCGTGGCTGGCTTCGTGCAGCGCCCGCAGAGCCTCGCCGGCGTCGTCATGCTCCTTCGTCATCATTCGGATTGGGTTCTCGACGGTGCCGAACATGGCGGGCGGCGGGTTTCGCTTCTCCGTCACGGCCTTCTCCATGGCGGCCAAGTACGGAAATAGAATATGCTCCTCCTTCATCATGTGGTTGCGCAGTTCTTCGGCCGCCTCCCTGAACGTCGTCTGCATAAGCGCCAGTTCCGGGTGCCGCGCGGCGTGCTTGGCCGATACTTTGGCAAACAGCTCCTCCAGCCGCGACGATTCCGTCTTCGTGAAGGCATGATGTTTCTCCACGATGTGTGCGGCCAGCGCCGTGAGCGGCCCCTGAGACCAATCCTCGGCTGGCGTTGGCGCCGGCTCCTGCCGCGCCCTTTCGAGGGACGCCAAGACGTCCTCAAGCCGCAACCCGGCTTTTCCGCAAGCCTCGCCCAGGGAAATATTTCCGCCGCAGCAGTAATCGATGCCGAACTGCTCAAAGACACGTGCCGCGCCCGGAATCTGAACCGCTAGTTCCTTTACCTTTCTGTTGTCCGTCGCAATCATTTTGCCCTCCCGTGAAGACTTCCCGGCGATGCGTTCGCCTCGAGGGGTCAGAATATCTTGACCTTGAAAAGGGTGCTATGACTTATGTCACAAAACGGATATACCTATACGGAACGCATTAAGTCGTGTGCACTCTGTATAGTCACACTCGCCGATGCGCCACGTGGCGGGAGCGCTCGCCGTCTCAGTCGGAGTCTTCCAACTCTCGCTGGAGCGCCTTCAGGTCGCGGATCACGATGCGGCGGCCCTCGATCTCAATCGTGCCCTGAGCCTGAAGCCGGCTGAGGCCGCGGGAAACGAGCTCGCGCACCGTGCCGATTTGGGCTGCGACCTCCTGCTGATTTGCGGGAAGAGCGATCTTGACGCCCTGGGGCACACCCACCCCTTGACGGGCGAGGCGGAGCAGGAACGACGCCAGCCGGTGCCGCACGGTGCTGAAGGACAGTTCCTCGATGATGGCCACGAGGCTACGCAGCCTTCCGCCGACCACGCGAAGCACCTTCAGCGCCACCTCCGGGCTCTTCAGGCAAAGACGTCGAAAATCTTCCTTGCTTATGAACAGCAGCGTTGACTCAGCAACAGCGGTAGCGGAAGCCGGGTAGGGGCCG
>JASHYZ010000566.1 GCA_030042795.1 Terriglobia bacterium
GAGCGGTAACGGCTCTGGAGAAACGCCGCAGCTTGAAGCCTTGTACGTTACCGGCGGAGCCAGTGAGTTGCCTCTAGTGTCCCGAGCCCTGCGCGAGCAGTTTGGGCGCAGGGTGCGCCGCTCTGCCTACACGTGCTCGGCCACGGCAATAGGACTCGCCATTCAGTCCGACACGCAAGCGGGCTACCGGCTGAGCGAAAAGTTCTCCCGATACTTCGGGGTGTGGCGCGAGGCGGAAGGAGGTTCAGCCGTCTCCTTTGACCCGCTTTTCGCCAAGGGTACCCGCCTGCCGCCGCCAGGCGCGCCGCCGCTTGAGACCAGCCGGCGATACTCAGCAGTTCACAATATTGGACATTACCGGTATCTTGAGTGCAGCCAACTCACCGAAGACGGCCGTCCATCCGGCGATCTCACCGTGTGGGACGACGTGCGCTTTCCCTTTGACGTGCGCTTGCGTAACCAGGCTGACCTCAGTGGCCTACCCGTGGCCCATTTGGGCAACGGGTCGCTCCCCGAGGCCGAAGAGCAATATACCTGTGATGCCGGCGGCACGCTCACAGTGGGCATTCGGAATCTGACGGCGGGGTATGACCGGCATTACCGTTTAGGCCGATGGGCCGCCTCGGAGGCGCCCGTTGTTCCAGCCCGGCGACGGAAACGGCCGTCTGCGACGTAGAAGATGGGTGCTTGAAACGGCACAACCGGTGTGCACCATCTGGTCATCTGGAATTACATGCCTAAGAGTTTGAGCATCGATCACGGGGGCGGTGTGTCGCGTTTTGCGGCCGTGGCTGCGGTGCTGTTGATATCCGCAATCGCGGCCTCTGGCGCGCCCAAGAAGCCCAAGAAAGCTCCGCCGCCTGACGATCTCCCGACCCAGGTCAGCAAGCTGGCCCACCAGCTTTGGGGCGTGCCTCTGGATGAGTCTGAGCCGCTCACCAGCCAGATTGAGAAGCTGGTGCTGGACCACATGACGCAGTGGATCAACGCGCACCCGCCGGAGTCCGACTCGGCCGGGAAAGCCGAAGACCTGCCTTACAACGAGAAGCTACGCCATGAGGTGGAGAGCGTGTTCGTGAAAGTCCGCAACCCTAACTCCGCGACTGCATCGACCTTCCTTGAATCCTTGGGAGGTAAGCCGGTGGTAGGCGTGGGGTACACACTGGGTTGGAGTGAATTTGACCGCGCAAATGTGCTGGCGATATACGAGGCTAGTGATGGTGGCTACCAGCAGATGGCGGTAAGCCACTTTGTGCCGGACGTAGACCTCAATTTCCAGTTTCTGCAGCGGCCCGCGGGCGTCTTTGACCAGCTTTGGTTCCTGGTTTACGGCACGCGATTGGGCAAGAGCAGTCCGCGCTTGAGCGCCATTCTTTACACATTTGACGGCAAGACGCTGCAACCCCTCTGGCATACCACTGACGTCTACGACGGCAGAATTTCGTTCGAGGGCAGCCGAGTGATGATCAGCTATTTGAAAGAGGATGAGCTCAAACAGGCGATCCTTAACCACACCCCGGCGGTTAGGCACGAGGCTGCCTACCAAGTTGCTTCTAAGGGTCTGGAGCTTGAGTACGACCGCTGAAGAGCGTTGGACGCACACTCTCCCTGAACGGGAGCAGTGCCTACTTATTCGCCCGCTCCAGGTAGGTTCCTGCTGAAGTGTCTACTCGAATCGTCTCACCGCTGTTGATAAAAGGCGGGACGTTGACTACCAGACCAGTTTCCAGCGTGGCCGGTTTAGTGACGTTGGTGGCGGAACCCCCTTTGATGCCTGGCTCTGTATCGACAATCTTCAGATCCACGGTCTGCGGCAGAGCGATATCGATGGGCCGGCCTTCGTAGTACTCCACCTTGATCACCACGTCAGGCACCAGGTACTGGGCGCGGTCGCCGACGATGTCTTTGTGCAGATGCACCTGCTCGTAGTTGCCGGTATTCATGAAGTAGTAGGAATCGCCGTCCGAATACAGGTACTGCATGTCCGTCTCGTCGATCACGGCGCGCTCCACGTTGTCTGTGGATCGAAAACGGTAGTCAGAGATGGCGCCCGTGCGGAGCTGCCGCATCTTGGCCTGCACGAAAGCACGCAGGTTGCCCGGCGTGCGGTGCTCCGCCTTGTAGATGGAGTAAAGTTCTCCGTTATGGTTGATCACCATTCCCGGACGAAGATCATTTGCCTGCATGAGTAGTCCTCAGGTGAACTTGGGATGGGCTGTCGAACCAGGAAGGAGGCCTGCAGTAGCCCTGCCCTGCACGAAGCCAAACAATATTGTAGCCGTCCGGTTGCAACAGCGTCAATCGGGCGAATGACGAACTGTAGTTGCCCAGGCCACGGAGGCCAGTTTACACCCCGAAAGCCGCCGGGGTTTGGCAATTGCCGCATGGCCAGGATGGCCATGCCACGTGGCACGGGCTTCCAGCCCGTGAGGTGGCGGCCGCTGTTACTGTTCCATTAATCCCACCAGCGCCTGCGTGATCCTGCCTGCGCCCTCAGGCCCGGCTGAGTTCACTTCGCCGTACCAGCGCTCTTTGTGAAGCTGAAGCCAGGGAGGTTTATTGTCCCACTCAGCCTTGGGAATGATGTACCCGATCTCGTCGTTGGCGAGACCGAAAATGAACTGATAACGACTATGCAAGTGCGATCTCAGGGTTGGTTCAAACGGAGCATCGGGATAGTCGGCGCCCGCGTAATGAGTGATGCCGCCGTTCACGAGTTCGGGATAGATTTCTCCAGGCACGGTCGTGATCTCCGCCAGCAGGTGGCCCCCACCTCGAAGCTGAATGTAGTCCACTTCCGTCTGAATGTCGTGTCCCATGGCAGCCGTCTCCTTGGCTGCCGAAATTTCCTCCACGATCACGCTTGGGTCGATCTTGTCATCGGTGTAAAGCGGCTTGCGGCCGCGGAAAACACCCAGCGCGGCAGCCACGCGGAAACCGGGATTTTCAAGCGGCGAGTAAATCACCGCCTGCCTCACCAAAATGGAATCAACGGGAGCTTGCTCGCCGGAGCCAAGCGCCCGCATCGCCAGTTCGCCGATCGTCGAGCCGAAAAGTTGGGCTTTCTTCCAAGTCCCGTCCTTCGCCACCTGGCCGGTCTCGGGATCAAGCAAGGCAACCTGGTCGCCGAGCGTTGAGAGCAAGCCGCCAATAGAGCCGTTGAAGAACACCGCCGTGCCGCCGCCGTGGTCCTCAACGTATTGGCAGAGCCAATGCGGGTAATCAGCCGTAATCAGCGTGTTCTTGCTATCGAGGGTTTCGGGATGATCGCTCCAATTAACGAGGGTCGCGATGGGCGTGTCGTCCGCTGTAGACGTGAGCTTCATGACGAACAGATGAGGATCCTTCACGTAGGGCGGGCGCGAGTCATCCTGCAGGAGTGCTAGCAACGGATCGTCATCCCGCGCGAGTTCCATCTTCGCCGACTTCATCGAGCGCAGAGCGCTGAAAGCCGTCTCGGCAATGCGATCGTCGAGCCAGTCCATGTACTGCGGGTTCATGCCGCTCTCAAGAGGCGTCGGTCCCCAAAGGCCCATGGTGTCAGGCCCTTCGTGATCGTGCGCAGACGCCACAATGACCTGAGTGACGTCCGGCACGCTTGCCTTCACCTTTGCCCGTACTTTGAGTACATCATCGTAGAACAGGCCGATGAGGTCAGCTTCACACATCACGAGCTTGGCATCCGGGGTTCCCAGCGCCAGACATCGCACCCAGAGATCGTCGTGTACGCCGGTGGCCACCCGATTGTTGCCGAAGCCTGCCATGTACACCTTTGCAGCCCGAACATCGGGAGTGATGGTGTTCTTGGCCACACCCGCCTCAAGTCCGGCGGCCGCGACCCGACCTGAAGCAGCTATGGTTATAACGAGTACACATCTCGCAATGTGGAATACCTGACGCATGTCTTTGAGCGCAAGGACTCACCACAGAGGGCACAGAGAACACGGAGAAAACCTCTGTGACCTCAGTGATCTCTGTGGTGAACTCTTCTTTTTGTGGCGGCTCGAGCCGCACCACA
>JASHYZ010000567.1 GCA_030042795.1 Terriglobia bacterium
CGTGGCGTTTCTGCTCCAAGAGGGTCATTCCCGCGAAGCTTGTCCCCGCGAAAGCGGGGAGCGGGAATCCACGAGTTTTCACACACGCTCTCTAGGGCCGACCCTTGGGTCGGCCCTAGGCCGGGCAAGCCCTGGCCTAGCACGGGCTGGAAGCCCGTGCCACGTGGCATGGCCATCTTGGCCATGCAAATGTACAAACTCCAGTGGCCGGGGTAAGCCCCGGCCCTACATCCGGATATTAGGGTCGAAGTCCGTAGCTGGTCGGCATCTCATCTCGAAAGGAGCATCCTGTGCCACCCTCAATCGGTTTCATTGGTCTCGGAATTATGGGCCAGCCTATGGCCCTCAATCTCGCGAAAACCGGGCATCCGATTACCGTGTTCAATCGCACGCCGGCCAAAACCGAATCGCTGAAGAGTGCCGGCGCCAAGGTGGCGGCGACGCCTGCCGAAGCCGCGGCCGAAGCCGACTTCGTGATCAGCATCGTCAGTGACACGGCCGCCATGGAAGAAGTGGTGCTGGGCAAGGGCGGCGTCCTCGAGACGGTGCGCTCGGGCGCGATTGTAATCGACTCCAGCACCATTAGTCCCGTGGCGAGCCGCAAATTCGCCTGCAAGGTGGCGGGCAAAGGCGCGAGCTGGCTTGACGCCCCGGTGACAGGGAGCAAGCATCTCGCGGAGAAGGGCGAACTGACTTACATGGTGGGCGGCGACCGGGAGGCGTTTGATCGCGCTCTGCCGGTGCTGCAGGTTATGGGCAAGAAGCACATTTACTGCGGCTCGCATGGACTGGGCTTGACCGCGAAGCTGTCGCAGAACGTGATCCAGTCCACCATGATCGAGATCTTCTGTGAAGGCTTTGTGCTGGCCGCCAAGGCTGGTCTGAAGCCGCACATCCTGATGGAAGTCATTCAGGGTAGCATGGCGCGCGCCAGTCTCACGGACTTCAAAGCGCCCTTTATCTTCAGAGGCGATTTCACGCCTTATTTCCCGCTTAAGCTCATGCACAAAGACATCACACTGGCTCTAGAGAGCGCTTACGCACAAAATGTGCCCATGCCGGCCGCCGCCGCGGTGAAGGAAGTGTACGGCGCCGCCAAAGCGCAAGGCAAAGGTGACCAGGACTACGCGGCTGTGGTTACTTTTCTGGAGGAACTGGCGAAGATTCAAGTGAGGGAGTAGCGAGCAGGTAGGGAGTAGGGAATGGCGAATAGCGAGTAGGGAGTCGCGAATAGGGAATCGGAAGTTGGGAGTCGGGGGTGAATTCGGGAATTCGGAATCGGGAATCGCGAGTAGGTTCGAGGTTGCTACGCCAACCCTATCTCACCTTACTCGCCGCTCCTCGCCGGCAACTCCCTATTCGCTATTCGCGACTCACGTCTCCGCCAAGGAGAGACCCATGCCTGATGATTTCAAGCTCAACCAGATCGGCGTCATCATGCTGGGGGTCAAGGAAACGGCGCGCTCCGTGGCCTTCTACCGTGACCAGCTTGGTCTTACAGTGAAGATGGCGTTTGAAGGTTTCACTTTCCTGGATGCTGGCGCCGTCACACTTGTTTTGAGTGAAGCTCTGGCTAAGGCCTCCAGCGGCTCCATCGCGGGCGCTACCGAAGTTGTATTCTCGGTGCCCGACGTGCGCGCCGCGCACGCAGCGTTGCGCTCGAAGTGTGTCGAGTTTACTCACGAGCCGCGCCAGGTTTCCGGTCCGATGTGGGCTGCCAATTTCCGTGACCCGGACGGCCACGGCCTCTCGGTGTTCGGGCCTGAGCGAGCTTCGCAAGTGTCATAATCGTTCTTGCTCGCGACGCTTGCACAACAACATCCTGTTCAGGTAGACTCCCCGCCGTGGATTTACAAGCCTCTCACATGCAAGCTCTATCCTGCGTCTTCCTAGCGATGGCGTGTGCCAGTCTGCAAGCTTTCTCTGCGAATTATCCTGCGCCCAAGGAAGGCGACTTCGTCGTCCACAATTTTCATTTCAAAGATGGCGAGTCGTTGCCGGAATTGCGGCTGCATTATGCGACGTTGGGCACACCTGTGCGCGGCCCCAACGGCATGGTGTCGAACGCTGTGCTCATCATGCACGGCACTACGGGTTCCTGGAAGCAGTTTACATCCCCGCACTTCGCCGAAGTGCTCTTCGGTCCCGGCGAGCCTCTCGACGCCACGCGCTATTTCATTATCCTGCCGGACGGCATCGGCCACGGCGCATCCAGCAAGCCCAGTGACGGTCTCAAAGCCCGATTCCCGCACTACGATTACGACGATATGGTGGCGGCGCAGCACCAGCTCATTACCGAAGGGCTGGAGGTGAACCACCTCCGACTAGTGATGGGCACATCGATGGGCTGCATGCACTCCTGGGTATGGGGCGAAACGTATCCTGACTTCATGGACGCGCTCATGCCGCTAGCCTGCCTGCCGGTGCAGATCGCCGGACGTAATCGGGTGTGGCGCAAAGCCGTAATGGATTCCATCCGGCTCGATCCGGCCTGGAAGAACGGTGATTACACTGCCGAGCCGCTTCAGGGCCTGAAGTCTGCTTTGTACCTGCTGCTAATCGCCGGAAGCACGCCGCTGCAGTGGCAGAAGGAATACCCGACGCGTGACCGGGCAGACGCCTTTCTGGAGCATTTCGTCCAGACGCGCCTCCCTGATTACGACGCCAACGATGTGCTCTACGCGGTGGACGCCTCACGCAACTACGATCCGTCGCCAAACCTGGAGAAAATCAAAGCGCCGGTGATGTTTGTGAATTCGGCTGACGACTTCATCAATCCGCCCGAACTCGGCATCGCCGAGCGCGAGATCAAGCGCGTGCCGCGAGGCAAGTTCGTCCTCTTGCCCATCACGGACCAGACCCGCGGCCACGGCACGCACACGTTAGCAGCAGTCTGGAAGCAGTATCTGGAGGAGTTGCTGGAGGAATCAGCGCCGAAGCCTTAGTCTTCGACCGGAGAGCAGATGTTCATTCCCCAAATCTACTCGGTTGCCTTGGCCATGATGATCCTTTCCATGCTGTGCTGGGGAAGCTGGGCGAATACCCAAAAGGCCGTCGGAAGCTGGCGCTTCGAACTTTTCTATTGGGACTACGTTTGGGGGATCGTCTTGTGCGCGTTGCTCATGGGACTCACCCTGGGGCGCACCGACCCCTCCAGTGCCGACAGCTTTTTCCAGAATCTAGGACAAGCCAGCCATGAAAACATCACGCTGGCATTTGCTGCTGGCGTGATTTTCAACCTCGCCAATCTGCTGCTGGTGGCGGCCATTGCGGTAGCGGGTCTTGCGGTAGCATTCCCGATCGGCATCGGCTTGGCGCTCATCATCGGGTCAGTCCTCAACTTCGTCATAATGCCCAAGGGGAATCCCGTCCTCCTTTTTGGCGGCGTTGCCCTGGTGGCAATCGCGATCGTGTTCGACGCCTTGGCTTACCGGAAGCTCTCAAGCAACCGTGGCGTCTCGAAGAAAGGGATCGTGCTGAGCCTGTTGTGCGGAATCTTCATGGGCATGTTCTATCCCTTCGTCGCCAAGGCGCTGACCGGTGAAGGCCACTTGGGACCGTACACGGTGGCCTTTGTGTTTGCGGTGGGAGTGCTCATCTCGACTGTGCCCTTTAATTATGCCTTCATGCGCCGCCCCATCGCCGGCCCACCGGTGGGATTTGCGGATTATTTTGCCGCGCGCAGCAAATGGCATTTCTTCGGAATCCTCGGCGGCCTCATTTGGGGTGTCGGAACCATCTCAAACTTTGTCTCTTCATACGCTCAGATGGTTGGCCCGGCGGCGTCCTACTCCCTGGGACAAGGCGCCACCATGATCTCGGCCATTTGGGGTGTTTTTATCTGGAAGGAGTTCCGCGGCGCCGGGCGTGATGCCATCCGCCTGCTTGTCCTAATGTTTCTCCTCTTTATCGCGGGCCTTGCATCGGTAGCGCTCGCCCCGGTCGTAGGCCAATTGGGTCGGGCGCAAGAGGGAATGGTTTCGCCCGCGCGTCCTGCCCTCTCACCTATAAGCGGCCAGGTTCGCTTCGATGCGATCGTGGATCCAGTGAGGGTCCCACCACTCGGTGGGATTCACGGGTACCCCGTCGATCAGTACCGTGAAGTGTAAGTGATCACCGCCGGCAAGGCCGGTGGAATCGCTAATTCCGATCTGTTGTTCGCGCTTCACATGGTCGCCAGGCTTCACGCGCAGTGAGGCCATGTGCCCGTAGAGTGTCTGCAGGCCACAGCCATGGTCAATCAAGACCGCGTTGCCATAAATGCCGAAAAACTCTGCCATCACCACCACACCGTCGTTTGCGGCTCGTACTGGCATGTGCTCGAGACCGGCCAAGTCAAAGCCGAGATGAGTTTGGTGATCCACTACTTGCCCGTTGTAGATGTAGGTGCGGTAATCGGCGAAGTAGGCTTCCGTCTTAGATGGCAGCCGGATGAAGGGCTGGCTCCACAGGACCGTGGGCGATGTACGCTTTGAAAGTTCAACCAGGCGATCAGCATCAACTTGGCGCAGGTGGCCGTTGACCTCGAGGAAATTCTTGATGGGACTACCTTCGTCCTCCAGGTCCGGTGTTTGGCTCATGATCGGAGGAATCACACGCTGAATGTAGGCGTCGTCCAGGTTAATCGTGTCAGTGTGAAACTTCTTGGGAAAGACCCGGTAATTGAAGCTCGATACCGCCTGATTGCCGGCATCATCCCTCGCCACGATCTGGGCCGGGGTCGAGGGATCAAGATCCCACGGGTAGGCAAAGATGGCGAGCCGCGTTTCAGGCTCCGATGGCTTCACCGCAAAGCTTACAAAGAAGTATTTGCCTACCTGGACACCCGATTCTACCGTGCCCGGCGAAACATGAAACACCACCATGTCACAGCCACCTTGATTGATGTAATGCTGCGAGGTGAGCACTTCGATTTGAGGCGCAGTGAAGCGCACGGGTAGGTTCAGCGTGAGCCGGGATTGACCGCCACGGAAGAGACGTCCCCAGGAGTCATTGGTGGCGGTGACTTCCAGGGTCGCGCTGCCCGGGGCGAGGCTAGGCATCAGCTTGCGGTTCAGGGGCACCGTCCAATCAAGCGTGCTGACCGGGTGAGACCAGAGTTTCCACCAATGGATCGGTCCCGTGCTGGTGCTAATTCCCGCGCCGTAAAGTTGGCGTCCGCCCTGGAACACCTTGACGCTGACTCGCCTCACGTTGTGTCGCGAATCTTGCGCCCGAATAGAGAGCCGAGTGCTCTGCCCCAGCCCTTTGGGTTGATTTGGAATTGCCAGTGCGGGTCCCTGGTTCTGAACGGCCTTCCAGCCCACTAAGAGAACGATGACGGCCAGTATGGCCAAAAAGAAGAGAATCGGCCGGGCAATGCCTGCATGATCGTTAGAAATGCGCGACTCGTCTGACAAAGGTCCCTCTCTTTCGTCCTTACGAACTGCCCAAATTCTCACGATACTGAAGGCAGGCAGCAATCTCAAACATATTCTGATCTCTGGCAGTGGGCGATCGATAGTGCGAAGGAGGAATATGCAGTGGCCAGCAAGAGGATGGACGTGCTCAGTTACATTGCGACGACGAAATGTTGCTCGTCACCGGCATCCTGGATGTGGGAAAGCGTATGCTACTTTTACTTGCAATTTCATTTCCTGTTTCGTATACTAAAAAGGTTTCGGACGGCTGGCGTAGCTCAGCTGGTAGAGCATCTGATTTGTAATCAGAGGGTCGGGGGTTCGAATCCCTTCGCCAGCTCCAGTTGAGGCCAGCGTTGCCCAATTTAACCCGGGTTGAGGCGCGCGTCCGGCAGGATTCAAATCTGAGCTTATCGTGAGCAGCGAGAGCAGCGCAGCCGCGTGCCTGTCCGGTTATCCGTCAACAGGGTAGGGAAGCTTTCACGCACCGCGTGGCGTCAAGAAGGTTGTGTCTGTGACTCACGAGGTCGGACAGGTGGCTGAGCGGTCAAAAGCAGCAGACTGTAAATCTGCCGGCCCATGTGGCCTACGGAGGTTCGAACCCTCCCCTGTCCACCAGAAAAACGGTCATGCGTGACGAGCCGGAAAGAAACTCTTCAGTCGCCGCTTTTCACTAGTAGCTGCGGTTGCGGGAGCATGCAGGTTGCTGGAAGCTTTGGAATGTGGGCTAATCGGCAATCGTCAATCGAAAATACGTGGCGGGAGTAACTCAGGGGTAGAGTCACGGCCTTCCAAGCCGTTGGTCGCGGGTTCGAATCCCG
>JASHYZ010000568.1 GCA_030042795.1 Terriglobia bacterium
CAGGTTGAACCGCTCGAGGAACAGCTTCGGCCACAGGCGCCGCAGTTCGGATCTTTCAGAAGATCGACGCACTTCCCCCCACAGCAACCCTGGCCGGGCGCGCAACAGGAAACTGACGACGAATGGCCAGGATTGCACGTGCTCTCACACGTCTTAGTGCAGCCTTCGCACGGGCCGCAGGCCCAGACGCAACCACCGCCACCACCGTTAATTGGGAGCGCTGGCAGGGCCGCGTCCGATACACCCAAATCTGAAACCACACCGACCGCGTAATGGTGCGTTGACAGGTATAGAGAACTGTCAGCAGTGAATTCGGGCATCTTCATCTGCTTATCCCTCCCGAATGCACGGGTATGCTTACCGCATCGCCGCGAAGGAAACTTCTTCGTCCGTGAGGCCTGGCTGCGGAAAAACTATCAGGACATGCTTTGGAAGGGCGGGGCTGAAGCCGGCTTTAGAGTCTGTGTGAAAACTCGTGGATTCCCGCTTTCGCGGGAATGACGGCGCTGGAATGGAGCCGTAAATTCAACGGCGTCACCCCCGCGCAGGCGGGGGTCCACAGTGGGTGAGCGCCGGGCACGAGTTCTCACACAGACTCTAAAGCCCCGCCCTTGCAGAGGCCGACAAATTCGATCGCCAACTTCTGCAACTCAGCACTAGCTTTGACCTCTGGCTTCTCGCCCTGCGCCGGCCGTCCTCAGAGTCTTTAGGGCCTTGAAATTGCGGCACCTTTCGTGCATCGACCGCAGAACCTGCTGACAACCGGAAGCCTGACACCCTGCTTAGTTGCCAGGCACGCACTGACACGAGTTACCGATAACGCCACAATCGCATTGAGGAGTGAATCCCGTGTTGCAGTGGTTGGCGGAGACGGAGCAACCAATCCCAAGGACGCTGGAGCAATTGCAGGTCCCTGGGTCTGATGTGCCTCCCCCGCCACCACCTCCGGTGCTCCCTGTGCTTCCTGAGCATGGGCATCCGCAATTGCAGGTTACGTCTGACCCAGCGGACACAACTTCCCCTCCCGAGAAGGGCCAGAAGAAATCGCGAGCACCAAACGGACCGGTGCTCATCACGGATGACTCCGCAGTGAATCCTGGCAATCGAAATCTCTCGTACGTGTTCACGGCATCCTCCTTTGGTTAGTGACGAACGGCTTGTGATCTAAACCTTCATCGAACCCGTCTCGTGATGTGGGCTCTCCAACTTCGTGGCGTACGAAACACCGGTAGAGCAGCAAGCATGGCGTTTATCCGCTTTCGAACCTCGATCATCGGTCGTAATAGGGCGACAACTTCGTCACCAGGAACGGAAACTCGTCAGTCACGTCCACACGAACGGCTTGTTTGCTCACCACGTCGGTGGTGCGATTTGTGAAAGCGAAGACCACGTCAACGATTTTGCGCGTGCTGCTCAAGGGCGACGGATTAACCTCCGCTGCGCTCAAGGATTCGTTACGGCCGAAGGGGTCCGCAGCCGCCTCATAAATGCGCGAGTAACGAACGGCCAGGTAGTTCAGGGCGCGATTGCCGTCGGCGGCGCCGGCGTTGTCAGTCATCTGCATAATGCGGACCGGCTGGCGCAGATCGAAGATCCGCGATTGACATCGCCCGATGGCTCTCGAAGCCGCACAGCTGCGCGCCGGCCAGCCGGCCGGAAACTCCGCAGTCACGCCAAAACGCGCGACGAGTTTCGGGGCGCAGCACGACCCCCAAGCCCTCCGACCGGCTCCCAGGCAGATTCAGACGGCGGCCAACACCCAAGATCGCAAAGCTGCCGCTCTGCGCCAGCCCAGCGCTCGCTGCGCATCTATCGCGCTTGCAGTGACGTGGGCCCTTTCATTGGCACTGTTGCGTCAACGGATCGATGCACGTGCCATTGCACTTTCCCCTCGCGCAACTACCACAGCAGTGCGGTCTAGCCGAAGGACAACAAACCGGCGGCGGCGGTGGCCCTCCAAAACACGTAGGCCCATTCAGGCAATCCACCGTTGGCTTGAGACAGTCGAGCCAGCACTCGTAGTTCGATAATCCTGGCGGCCACTGGCCACATTCTTGGTTGCATGAAATCCAATCGTCGCATGAGACTGTGCAGCCGGTACCCTGCTGGGCGACCACCATGGCACCGGCGCTGCCCCCGGGCGTGCTAGTTCCCCGGTACAGCCGGCCTGTCACGTACAGAGACGCTTCCGCGGTGTATCCTGGTACAGCCATCGGCGCATCCTCCTTTGTAATCGACTCAAATTCCTGCGTGATCGGCATTAATCTTGCTCTCCTGTTGCTAACGATCGTAATAGGGCGACAACTTCGTCACCAGGAACGGAAACTCGTCAGTCACATCCACGCGGACCGCTTGTTTACTCACCACGTCGGTGTTACGGTTGGTGAAAGCGAAGACCACGTCAACTATTTTTCGCGTGCCGCTCAGGGGCGACGGATTAACCTCGATTGCGCTTAAGGATTCGTTACGGCCGAAGGCGTCCGCAACCGCCTCATAAATGCGCGGGTAACGAACAGCCAGGTAATTCAAGGCGCGATGGCTGTCTGTTGCGCCCGCATTGTCGGTCATCTGCATGATGCGGTCGAACAACTCTTCTGCGGCCGGTGCAAACTCCTTGGCACTGGTCTCTTTAGGCCTGGGGATGGCTTTGATCAGGGAATCGCGGTCGAACGAGTAGAGCTGGTCAAAGACCACGATGGGAACCATGAGACCGTTGCACATTTCCGGTTGCGCGATGGGTCCTCGAACTCCGATAACGCAATCGAGGTCCCACGGCTGCGGCGTCGGGCGCAGCGCCTCAACCAGCAAGCTGAAATCGGCTGGGTCGCGGGGGCCAACGATGTAAGTCTCCAGGCCCTCGATGGTCATCACCCAGCAGAGTTGCCGGACGAGGTAGCGATTCTCGGGCTTGGAAAGCGCAGCTCGAAGGGCTTGCCGGTCCGTGAGGCCCGCAACGTTGTCTCGCCCTAGGGCTTGTGCGAACTCCTTTTCCGTGGAAATCTTGGGGAAACGCGGTTCAATGCGGCCAAGGGCGTAAACATAGCTGGGGCTGGCGGTTACTCTGTTATTGGCGGCTGGTAGTGCCGGCGCGGCAACTGCCGCAGGTACTGTTCCGCAGGTGGAACAGGCCTGGGGCGCCACCGTACTCGCTCCCGCGGAAAAGTCCGGCATCACTGAGTCATTCCCACTGACGGGTGTAGTGGTCAAGACCTCTTTCATCTCTGGTTGCTCCATGAAGTTTTTCGCCTCCTTAAGGAATTGACTTGCGTGGTTCAGTGGCTATCGAGAGAAGCGCATCCATCGATTGAGCGCGGCGGCACGCTTTTCACACCCGCTGCACGGTTTGACTCCCATAGCGTAGGTGACGCGCTTGATGGCGTCGCCTAACCCGATTTCTTCTTCGATGAGGAACCCGGGAAGACGAACGCGATAAGGCTGGCTTTCAGTTGACTCCCCGTGGCGCTCAGTTTTTTCCTTCGCTTTCATTGCACTCTTCTCCGTGCGTGGGCCGAAGCCAGCAGCTCATACGCCACCCAGGCGTCCAACAAGGGCGGCACCAGTGAATTGTGCGGTCGGCTGCTCCAGAGTGTCACCGGCAGTTTCACTTCCGAAGGCCTCGCCTCGGGGAACTCGGACCAGAGCAGCCCAATCGTACCCGTCACGAAAGGCGCTGCCGCGCTGGTTCCGCCAAACGTCTGCAGCTTGCCGTTTGAGCCCAGGCTGGCGATCTGTTCGCCCGGAGCGAGTAGCCCTTGCCTTCCAATAGAGCTGCCGAGGTTCGATTCGCCGAGCGGCCGGCCCTGAAGATTGCAGGCCGCAACCGGAATAACCCAAGGGTGCCGCGTGATGGCGGAGCTGCCCACTATCCCTTGGTTGCCAGCCGCAGCCACCGTGATAGCGCCGCGCTGGGCTGCGTAGTCCAGCGCGCGTTCCAGCTTGTTTTCGCCCTTGAGTGACGGTTCAATCAAGGCAGCGCTCAGATTGATAACCTTCGCGCCCGCCTCCACGCTATCCACAATCGCCTCGGCAAGTTCCTCGGGAGTAGAGCTTGGCATGTTTCCGTTGCTGTTCGCCGATTCCGCAAAAATGGGGCGAAGCAGCAGAGTGCATCCGGGGCAGATGGCCGGAGCCGCGGAGCCGCGGCGGGCCGCGAGGATGCCTGCTACAAAAGTTCCGTGCGTGCACGCGATCGTCTCCGCGCGAGCACAAGTTCCCTTCAGCTTTCCAGGAATTTCATGGATGATGGCGCCGGCAAAATCGGGAAGGTCTCGGGCGACAGGGCCATCGATGAGCGCAATGGTGATTTCCGGCCGGCCCTGGCCGCGTCTCATCAGGTCTGGGAGTCGAACGAGCTCAACAGGACTCATCGCCGCACCCCACCAGCGCCAGCCATGAGACGGGGCCCACAAGTTAATACACGCGTGGGCCAGCGTATTCCCGTTACAAACGGTTGTCAATCGTTACTATTGAGTAGAGTACCTTGCGCGATACCGCCCGGCGCGTCGGGCTCAAAAGCCCCGTCCTTACCTGCCCTATGTTACTAACGTCCACTTTCTTCTCGGGCCGCGAAGAATTTGCAAAACGGCTTCGGCTTGGACACCGACTTCTCTCGGCGCGCAAGAAAAGGCGCACCACGGAGGGCACGGAGAACACCTCCGTTTTGTTATTGACTTAATTACTCGTGTTGTGTACCATTAGGTTATCCGATGCCCATTCGCATCTCACTTTCGTGCGCCGCGGCGGGTCGGAATCGGGGGTAGCAGACGCAATGCCACTGCGAAAGTCGCCGACGATGACCGCTGATTCAAGAAATTTTTGAGACGCACGACCGAAGCCTGAATGTCCTTTAGAATCAATAAGTCGCTTGACTAATCCACGATGTTATTGATAACGTTACACTTACCCTTACATAGCCACGATATTTAAGATAGCAAATCACTTAGCAGCAAGTCGTTTGCCCCTGATGCTCTGCGAGGCGTGGCCTGCCGCCGCCGCAAATCGCAGCGTGGGGACGGCACCCACCGCGAAACCTTCCGCAACCCGAGGTCCCTTGCGAGCACGATATTATCGGTATCAAGAGATTTGATTGGTCTCTCGTAGGCCTTGCTGATATAAGTAGACGTACGCGTAGCAGGCTTTCCGGATTGGTCGTCGGGGGGACGTCAGACAGATATCGTGTCCTTGACGAAGACCTCAGCCACACGCTATTGTAAATGTCCGGTAAGGCCAACGACTGTCAGCAGAGCTGCTCACACCTGAAAACCAAATCCTGGAGGTCCGATGGACGCTAAAGCCGTATTGGAGTTTGCAACTTCGAACAACGCCAAGATCGTTGATGTCCGCTTCACTGATTTGCCAGGACTCTGGCACCACGTCTCGTTCCCGATTCACCAGCTTGAAATGAGCTCGTTCGAAGACGGCTTTGGCATGGACGGTTCCAGCATCCGCGGTTGGGCGGCCATTCACGAAAGCGACATGTTGCTGGTGCCCGACCCGAGCTGGTGCATGATGGACCCGTTCACCGATACTCCCACACTGGTGCTGATCGGCGACATCATTGATCCGCTCACCAAGCAGCACTACCTGAAGGATCCGCGCAACATCGCCAAGAAGGCGGTGCAGTATCTCCTGTATACCGGCATTGCGGATACGGCCTATTTCGGCGCCGAATCAGAGTTCTTCATCTTTGACAACATCCGCTTTGATCAGGCTCAGCAGCACGGCTTTTACTTTATTGACGCGGAAGAAGGCCGCTGGAACTCTGGACGCGAAAAAGACAATCTTGCCTACCGGCCGCGTTACAAGGAAGGCTATTTTCCGGTGCCGCCAACGGACCATTATCAGAACCTGCGCAGCGAGATGATGCTGGCGATGGAAAAAGCCGG
>JASHYZ010000569.1 GCA_030042795.1 Terriglobia bacterium
GTAATCGCGGTCAAAAAAAGTGCCGTTATAGGCGAACTCGGGCCGCTCGTGCCCGTCTTTGAAGCCGCGCGCGGTGTACGAGGCGCGGAAATCCAAACGCATCGTGCCGCCGGGCTCAAGCGGCTGATCAAGAGCGTAGATGGTGTAGAAATGGCGCTTGTCGCTCAGTTTCACGTGTGACGGCCGGTCAAAGCGGACCTCATCGATGGACTCCCTCCCGTCGGAGATGTGTATTTCGCTGATGGGCTGCGAGGTGCGGTTGGCCAGCGTGCAGTGGCCGGTCCCCTTGAAGGAGCGGCGCTCCGGAAAAATGTCAACGGTCACATCCACTGCGGTGATTTTCGGCTGTGGAAGGCGTTCGTATTTCTTGAAAAGGCGCTCGTAATCCGCTAGGCGATGCCGGTTCTCTTGATCCGTGCGAAATTCATTCAGGATGTGCGTGTTGTAATAGAACCACGCGCCGCATCCGGCGGCCAGCAGCAAGGCCAGAACCGCCGCTGGGGCCAGAGTGCGGAACCTTGGGCCCGCCAGCCTGAAGCGGGCCCTCCAAGAGACGTCGGCGCCGCGCCGGGCAAGAACGATAGCGAAAACACCCAGAAGCGCTCCCACAAAGAACCAATACGAAATCGACCACACCAAACCCTGCACAAAATGGCCGTAGCCGTTCATGTCCGAATACGTGTACGGCGTGATCTCGTCGTAGAGCACCAGCCGGTTCTCGATGCCATAGCGATACAGGATGGGAACCAGGATCAGAAACCCGATCACCAGGGCGTGACCCAGGAATTTGTTAGAGACAATGGTGTGAATGAACAGGGCGAGCAGAATAAACGTCAACATCGTCGGATAGAAGAGAACGTAAAGCTCCTTGACGTACTGCAGAAGTTCGTAATGGTAGTATCCCAAGGCTGTCTGCATGATGACGCCGCATATCATCACCAGCGTGATGAGGATAAGCTGCACCAGTGCTAGCGCCAGGAACTTGCTGAGCCAGTCGATCCAGTCCGGCACGGAAAGCGAATCGTGGATCTGTTCGAAGTGCACGTTGCGCTCGCGCCACACGAGTTCGCCGGCGTAAAGGGTAGCGATGATGTAGAAAAACAGCGCCGCGCTGCCCTCCACCATGCCCACCATCAGATAGGTCACCGGCCAGACGTCGACGTCATTCACTTGTCCGGCAAAGTAGCAGTTCACTAGGGTGTTCGCCACCATGACTAGGCCGATGGCCCAGAAAGGAATCTCGCGAACCACGTTGAAGAACCGCACCCGGGTGAGCGAAAGCAATTGTGCCTGTCGGGTAGCGGCACTGAAGGTCTGCGTCACACGCGGCAGTGAAATGGAGAAGCGGGGACGGGCGGCCTCTTGGCCCTCTTCTTCCTCCTTGGCGGCTAGAGCGCGCCGGCTGGAACGCCGTGAGGTAAGCGTCTCGGCTGACATGGGAAAGAAAATGTAAGTTACGGCCAGCGAGATCAACCCGACGGCGAGCCACGTGAGCCGGTTGTACAAAAACAGGCCGTTCCAGTGGATGAGCTGCGTGTTCCGTTCGGCGACTGTCCAGTAGCGCGTGATGTTATCCATCAGGGCGAAGCCGAGCGGATCAACGAAGGACGGCCAGGTGCGGTCAAGCTTGTTTGTACTGATCACCACGGCGAACAGAATGAGATAAATGGCAAAGAGGACGACGCCTTGAAGGTAAACCACCACCAGCCGCCGGGTGAGCGCGGCCACGCAAAAGAAGAGGCTGCCGAGAATGAACACCTGGGCGATCACGAACAGAAAGGGTTGAAAGTAGGTTGCCAGGCTGATAGGCGCCAGGCGGGTCTTGTCGGCCCAGGGCATGAAGATGCCAACCATCGCGCCCCAGATCAGGCCTGATAGAACCAGAATCATCACCACCACCGAGGCAGCCCAGCGTCCGCCCAGGTAGTCGAATTTTGAAATGGGCTTGGTGAAGAGAAGCTGATAGGTATCCTGCTGGAAGTCGCGCAGAATTGAAGGCCCGAAAATGGCAGCGATGAGGATGGCGCCAAAGCCGGTGAGCTGCACGTAGCAAAGCGTGAGTGCGTAGGGACCGTTCACCAGCACTTTGCCGGTGCCGATGGGGCCGAAGTCATGGACGGAGGTCTCAAAGAACGTCAGCAGAAAGAAGATCAGGAAATAGACGTAGGTGGAGAGGCTCCGCAGGCGGAGTTTCAATTCGAACAGGAAGTGGCTGGCAAACATGAACCGATCCCCCGTGGCGGCGGGTCTACCCCGCCAAGTCTCCCACTTGTGCCCAGCGTGGACCCCGCTTCCGCGGGGGTGACGTCACTTGATTTTGACTTCCTTGTGCTCAAACGCAGTCATTCCCGCTGGGGTGACCTCATTTTGATTTGAAGGTCCTTCTTCTCCAACGCTGTCATTCCCGCGAAAGCGGGAATCCACAGGTTCTTACACAGCCTCCGAAGCCCTTATGCTGTAACTGAGGTTTCTCGACTAATTACCGAGACTCAGGCGATTCCTTTGAAAGCCCCGAAAGGGACGAAATATCCTACCCCAGGGCGCGAGCCCTAGGTCGGAATGCCCTCACCCCGCCTTCGGCACCCCTCTCCCGCGCGGGCGGGAGAGGGGAAGGGGGAGAGGGAGTCCGTTTTCAGACCCACGGCTCACGCCGTGGGCTAAATTATGTCGCTTCTTCGGAGCTGAAATATGATCTGAACTTCGTCACCCCTTCCGTTAGTTCACCTGATGCCGTGAAAGGTTCAAAAAGTACACGTCTTCGAGATTCGCTTCGGCCGCCATGAAGCCATCCCCGGGTGAAGAGTCCGCGTAAACGCGAAGCTCGTGCTGGCCGCCCACCAGGTGCGACGAAATGACGTGGAACGAGGCCTCAATCGCGGCCCTTTCTTCGTCCGTAGAAACCACCTTGCGCCAAACGTGTGACTTCAGCTCGTCGATAGCCTGCGCAGGGATGCCTTGCAGCAGCACCTCGCCGTTGTTGATGATAGCCATGTGGGAGCAGAGCTCGCTCACGTCGTCCACGATATGGGTGGAGAGGATCACCACCACGTGGCGCCCGATGGCGCTGAGCAAGTTCAGGAACCGGTTGCGCTCCGTGGGGTCCAAGCCTGCGGTGGGCTCGTCCACAATAATGAGCTGAGGATTGGCCAGTAACGCCTGGGCGATGCCGAAGCGCTGCTTCATGCCGCCCGAATACGTGCCCAGCGCACGCTTGCGAAATTCCCATAGATTCGTTTGGTGCAACAAGCCTTCCACTAGCTCTTTGCGCTCGCCTCGGTTCAAAATCCCCTTCATCACCGCCAGATGGTTTAGCAGATCGTAGGCGCTCATCTTGGGATACACCCCGAATTCCTGAGGCAGATAGCCCAGCAGGCGGCGCGTTGCGTCCTTCTCCGCGATGAGATCGAGCGAATCGAGATGCGCTGACCCGCTGTCAGGCTCGAGCAGCGTTGCCAGAATCTTCATCAAAGTTGATTTGCCGGCGCCGTTCGGGCCAATCAGACCGAACATGCCCGGCGGAATGTCCAGGGACACGTCGCGCAAGGCACGAACGCCGCCAGAGTAAGTTTTGCTGAGATCGCGAATTGAGAGCACCCGTTACCTCCTGCGCCGCCGCA
>JASHYZ010000570.1 GCA_030042795.1 Terriglobia bacterium
CAATGAGGGTGGCTGAATGCGAAAGATCCCGTGCGGTGAGCAAGGCCATTCCATGCTGGCTGATATTGACGGAGCGAACCCGCTCATCAAACCGCACTCCATGCGCGTCGGAACCCTGGATTCGAACGAACAACTCTGAGCTTGCCCGCCTGTCAGAGCGTTGCTCTGCAAGCCGGCCTTGGTCGCTGGGACCTCGACTCGATCTTGGATTCCTTCTCACTCTGTCTCCTTTCCGGGCAGTCCCATAACCCGCTCGTGCTATTACTCATACGTCATCACACTCTATCACTAATTAGTACACCACCAAAGAGAAAGCTGCCGGTTCACTAAGCACAGCCACGCGATGATCGGGCGCAGCCGACAGGCATGTTTGTCACGCCACACCAGCTCTCAACCTAGAGAGGCCTATCTCCTACCGGCATCAACTCGACAATCGACAGCGCCAAATAGTTGCAGTCCAATGCCCGAAGTCGATACACTGCGGCTTAAGGAAAATCCACTCGCCACGTATGGAGGGATCATGCCGCAGGTTCTCAAAGGTCCGGAGATGTATGACGCCGTCATCGTGGGGTCAGGCGCGGGCGGAGGCATGGCGGCCTACGTGCTCACCAAGGCCGGTGCCAAGTGCTTGATGCTCGAAGCCGGTCCGTGGTACGACACGGCGAAGGAATCGAAGATGATGATGTGGCCGTACGAAGCGCCCCATCGCGGGGCGCGCACGCCTGAGAAACCCAACGGCTATTTCGACCCCGGCTACGGCGGCTGGAGGCTGCGCGGCGAGCCTTATACCAACGCGCCGGGCTCGGACTGGCAGTGGTTCCGTACCCGGGCTCTGGGCGGCAAGACCAACCACTGGGGCCGTATTTCCCTGCGCATGGGACCGTATGATTTCAAGCCGTACAGCCGCGACGGCAAGGGATTCGACTGGCCCATCACCTACGACGATCTTGCTCCTTACTATGACAAGACCGAGGAGTTGATCGGCGTCTTCGGCTCCGAAGAGGGCATTGAAAACACCCCGGACGGCAAGTTTCAACCACCACCCTTGCCGCGGTGCCACGAACTGCTGATTCAGAAGACCTGCAAGAAACTCGGCATCCCATGCATACCTGCGCGGCTTTCGATTTTGACCAAACCTCTGAATGGCCGGCCGGCCTGCCATTATTGCGGGCAGTGCGGCCGCTCCTGCGCCACAGGCTCAAATTTCTCCTCGCCTACGGTGCTCATCCCCCCCGCGCAGGCTACGGGCAACCTGGAGATTCGTTGCAATGCGATGGCGCGCGAGGTGACGCTGAGGCCGGCCGGCTTGGCCAGCGGCGTCTCCTACATCGACAAGAAGACAAACAAGGAAGTGCAGGTACGCGGCAAGATCGTGGTGCTGGCGGCGAGCTGCTGTGAGACCACCCGGCTGCTGCTGAATTCCAAGAGCCGCCTTTTCCCGAACGGCCTCGCCAATTCCAGCGGGCTCGTCGGACGCTACCTGATGGATACCGTCGGCACCGACGGCACCGTGGGATTTCTGCCTGTTATGCTGGACCTGCCGCCGCATAACTGTGACGGCGTGGGTGGTATGCACCTTTACATGCCCTGGTGGAATTACCAGCAGCAGTTCCGGCATGAGCTGCCGTTCTCGCGCGGCTATCACATCGAAATGGGTGGCGGATTCCACATGCCCGGCCCTGGAATCTTCTCGGGCAGCGAGCGCTACCTGGGCGGCGGTTATGGTGTGGATCTCAAGCGCGGCGTGCGCAAGATTTACGGCGCCTTCGTGGGCTTCTCCAGCCGGGGCGAGATGATTCCGAACGAGCAGAGTTATTGCGAAATTGACCCTGACACCGTGGATGAATGGGGTATCCCGGTGCTGAAGTTTCATTTCAAGTTCACAGAAGACGAGGTCAACCAAGCCCGGCACGCCCGCGAGACTTTCAGAGAAATCATCCTGGCGGCGGGTGGCGAGGTGGTGAGGACCGCCGGCGAAGGCGAGCAGTGGGGCATTTCAAAAGGCGGCGCCATCATTCACGAAGTGGGCACCACGCGCCTGGGTGATGACCGCAGAACTTCCGTGCTGAACCCGTACTGCCAGGCTTGGGATTGTAAGAACCTGTTTGTGGCCGACGCCGCGCCTTTTGTGAGCAACGCGGATAAGAATCCCACGCTCACCATCCTGGCGCTCGCCTGGCGAACCTCGGAATACGCGGCAGAGCAGGTGAGGAAACTCAACGTGTAAATTGCCGATTTGCGATTCCGATTGAGATCGAAACAGCTCAAGATACGGTTTTCACCACAGGCATGGCAGCCACGACGATAGCGCGTGCCGGCCACCAACCACCAACCACCAACCACCAACCACCAACCACTGTTCTCCCTATCGGATCTTTCCCCGCGCCGCCACACGCCACGAGCCAACCATTTCCTCGTTTCGAATCAAGAAAACTTCGTCATGCATGTTGACGCAGGCGCAGACATGGTTGGGGATCACGGTGACGACTTCGCCCACGTGAAAACGGTGAGTTGAACCCGTAATGTCCAAGTGGCCGTGCTCTTCATTCAGCTTGATGAGCTTCGCGTCGGGCGCTTCCACCACGTAGCCGTGCCCGGATTTCGGCCCTGAGCCAAGCGCGTCTGAAGACAATGTCTTCGAGCCGGCGTCAATCATGGCGCGACCGGGCACCGCAGTTGAAACCACGGTTGCCACTACTCGCGCGGCGCAATCCTCCAGCCGGCAGACACCCTGATAAAACGTGTTGAGGTCGTTGTAAACGTAAGTGCCCGGACGAATCTCGGTGATGCCCGGAATCTTCCCCGAGAGCGGCGCCGAAGGCGTCGATCCGCTGGAAACAATCTCGAGGGGCATGCGCGCTTCCTCGAAGGCAGCCAGAGCGCGCCGCACCCGTCCGGCCGCCTGTTCGGTCTCAGCCAGCCGCTCTTCCTCCGTGCCCCAGATGTTGCCCGAATAAGTCATAAGACCGCGAAAGGTGAGGCCCGGAAGCTTGGCCACTTGATGGGCCAACTCCATGCAGGCAGGGCCCGGCTCGACTCCGCAGCGGCGCATCCCGGAGTCAAACTCCACCAAGACACCAATGGAGGCACCTTGCGCAGTCATGGCCCGAGAAAGCTCCTGGGCCGTGGCGCAGTTGTCGAGCGAAAGCAGCATCTTCCGATTGCTCGCCAGTGTAGCCAGGCGTTTGAGCTTTTCCGTCCCCCAAATCGGATAGGCCACCAGGAGATTGTCAAACCCGGCGCTCGCCATCACCTCAGCCTCACCCACCTTCGCCACTGTCAGGCCAATGGCGCCGCGCTCCACTTGCCGGCGCGCCAGCTCCGGCGTCTTGTGGGTTTTGATGTGAGGACGCAGGTTGAACCCGTGCTGGCGGCACAGGACCGCCATGCGGTCGAGATTTCGATCGAGAATGTCCAAGTCAATGGTGAGTGCGGGTGTTGAGAGTTCGCGGTAATGCATCAGCTTCCCCTTGTTCCAAGTCAGGTTGCATTGAGGCTTACATCTTATCCTGATTGAAGCGTGCCGGACGGCCGAAGCCAGCCCAGGCCCGGTAACCTTCGAAAGAAAACATACACGCGTCCTCAGCGACGGCAAAGGAACACGTTTGGGGCATGCCTCGTGGTTGACAACCGTGAAACCGGCATGCTAGCTTAGCCCATTAAGACGCCGAGAGTTAGAGTCGTACAGTAGAATCCCCCAAATGGGACAAATCTTTGAACAGGTTGGACAAGCTTTTGTCCAGGCAATTCCCACTATTATCTTCATTGCTATCCTCGTCTCTGTGCTTAACCGCCTTCTTTTCCAGCCCGTTGGCGATGTGCTGAAAAGACGAGACGAGCAGACGAAGGGAGCCCTGATGCAGGCGCGAGAGCGGACGGCGCTGGCAGGGACGAAGGCGGAGCAGTACGAGGCTGCCTGGCAGAAAGCGCGCCAGGAAATTTACGGCCTGCGCGAAACGGACCGGAGGACGGCGCTGGCGGCACGGGACGAGGCGATCCGACAGGCGCGCGAGCGTGCGGAAGCGCTGGTCAAGGATGCTCGGGCTTCGCTGGCTGAACAAGGTGAAGCCGCGCAACGGGAACTGGCGCCAGCCAGCCAAAGCCTGGCTGAGGAAATCGCACGCACCATTTTGTCGGAGCCTGGAGCCGGTTCCACGCCTGGGAGCGGGCCGGGCGAGGCAATGCGTTGAAACGGCTTGCACAAGTCGCGCTTCTTTCGGCAGCAAGCCTGCTCTTGAGCGGGCGGGTGGCCCTTGCGGGCGCGTTTCTGCAAACCGGCGAAAGCGGCTGGGGCCAGTCCCACCACGAGTTGCTAACGTGGATCAATCTTTTGATTCTGGTCGGGGTGCTCACCTACCTGTTGCGCAGGCCGCTTGTCCGATTCTTCGCAGAACGCCTCGACACGATTCACGAGGGCCTGGAGGAGGGACGCCGGGCGTTGGCTGCATCGGGAGCCAGGCTGGCGGAGGTCGAGAAGAAGCTCAATGATCTGGAGCGAGAGATTGCCGATTTTCGTGCCCGTTCGGAGATTGAAATGAAGACCGAACGGGAGCGGCTGCAGCAGGCTTCAGAGCGCGAGGCGCAACGCGTGGTGGAATTCGCACAGGCCCAGATCGAGGCGGCGGCGCGGGCGGCCCAGCTTGAGTTGAAGCGTTACGCGGCCGCTCGGGCTGTGGAGCTGGCAGAATCGGTTATCCGGCGGCGTCTGGATGAGGCGTCACGCCACAAACTGGTGAACCAGTTTGTAGATCAGTTGAAGGAATCCAGGTTGAGGAATTAAGCGCGGCGAGAAAGTGATTCGTCGCGCTGCCTCTCTGGCGGCAGCGGCCATCTGAAACCGCCGGCTCGATTTCGCAGATTATTAGAAGCCTGAGGGGGCCCTCTAGCACAGCCCGGAATCGAGAAGTTCTGGCTTAGAATTCCGCACGATTAATGAAACTCGCAGAATTGAGTGACGATGAACCCCTGACCCCCGGCCCCTTTCCCCGAGGGAGAGGCGAGAACCTTTTCACAAGTTAGCGTGCTCTCCCTTGAGAGAGGGTAGCGCGAAGCGGGGGGTGAGGGGAGCCAATTCGTCACTCGATTGCGCGAGACTCAGTTTGGCACGAAACTCAGGCAGGAGCCGTCGACCCACGAGCAGGTCAGGTTCTGGGGGGCTTTTCTTTATGGCATTTCGCGCCGCTAATCGATACGCTCGCGCCTTGGCCGACGTGGTCGGTGAGACAGCGGACTACCGGCGTGCCCTTGAGGAACTGGAAGCGTTCGGCGCCTTGCTTCGCGACAGTGCCGATCTGCGGCAGTTGTTCGAATCCCCCGGGGTTACGGCTTCTGACAAGATACGCGTCGTGGACGAGATTCTTCATCGGATGGGTACGTCCCTGGCCGTCTCGAATTTCCTGCGCTTGCTGGTGAAGAATCAGCGCACCCTCTATTTTGAGGAGATCCGTCGAGCCTTCCGGCGGGTGGCCAACCAGCGTCTGGGCATTGTTGAAGTCAAAATCGTCTCGGCCAGTGAACTGGCCACGCCCGAACGCGAAGCTTTGAAGACGCGCTTCCAGGAGCTAACGGGCAAGCAGGTTGAGATGGAGTTTCAGGTTCAGGCGGAGCTGATGGGCGGCATCCGAGCCCAGGTGGGTAGCACGGTTTACGATGGAAGCGTCCGTGGCGCCCTCGACCGTTTCAGGGAGCAACTGACAGCCGTTTAGTCCGCCAAGGCCGACGAAACGTGAATGCTGTTCGCGTTTTTCGGTTCTTGTTAGGGCCGGCCCTTGGGCCGGCCTTGGCCGGGGCGAGCCCCGGCCCTACATCGAAGATCGGGGTCGCATAGGTATGCCTCAAATCAGGGCCGACGAAATTACCCAGATCATTCGGGACCAGATTCATGGGTTCGATCGCGGCGTCAGTGTTGCTGAGGTGGGCACCGTGATGTCCGTGGGCGACGGCGTGGCCCGAATCCATGGGCTTGACCGCGTAATGGCTGGAGAACTGTTGGAGCTGCCCCATGAGGTGGCGGGGCTGGCGCTCAACCTCGAAGAGGACCAGGTGAGCGCCGTGCTGTTGGGGGAGTACACCCGCATCCAGGAGGGTGACACCGTAAAGCGCACGCGGCGCATCATGTCGGTGCCGGTGGGCGAGGCTCTGGTGGGCCGCGTGGTGGATTCCCTGGGGCGGCCCATCGATGACCGGGGCCCGGTTCTCACCAGCGAGTACAATCCCATCGAGCGCATCGCGCCCGGCGTGATTGACCGTTACCCGGTCCGCGAGCCTTTGCAAACCGGAATCAAGGCTATCGACGCCATGATTCCCATCGGGCGCGGCCAACGCGAGCTCATCATCGGGGACCGCCAGACCGGAAAAACCGCCATCGCCATCGATACCATCATCAATCAGAAGGGTGGCGACGTCATTTGCATCTACGTGGCGATCGGTCAGAAGCGCTCCACCGTGGCCCAGGTGGTGAAGACGCTCGAGCAGTACGACGCGATGAAATACAGCATCGTGGTGGCCGCCACCTCGTCAGACCCGGCGCCCATGCAGTACATTGCGCCTTACGCCGGCTGCGCTATGGGCGAATACTTCCGCGATCGCGGCCGGCACGCCCTGTGCATCTATGACGACCTTTCCAAGCACGCTGTTTCTTATCGCGAGATTTCGCTGCTGCTCCGGCGTCCGCCCGGGCGCGAGGCCTATCCTGGCGACGTCTTCTACCTGCATTCGCGGCTGCTTGAACGCGCCGCCCGAGTGAACAAGGATCTGGGCAGCGGCTCGCTGACCGCGCTTCCGGTGATTGAGACCCAGGCCGGCGACGTTTCGGCGTACATCCCGACGAATGTCATCTCAATTACGGACGGTCAGATTTACCTCGAAACCGATCTCTTTAACACCGGCGTCCGCCCCGCCGTGAATGTCGGCATTTCGGTGTCGAGGGTGGGGGGCAACGCCCAGATCAAGGCTATGAAGCAGGTGGCTGGAACCCTGCGGCTTGATATGGCTCAGTTCCGGGATCTTGCGGCGTTCGCTCAGTTCGGCAGCGATCTCGATAAGACGACTCAGGCGCAGCTCAATCGCGGTTGGCGGCTTACCGAGGCATTGAAGCAGCCTCAGTACCAGCCCCTGCCCGTGGAAAAGCAGGTGATCATCATTTTTGCCGGCACCAGCGGCTATCTCGACGACCTGGCGCAGGAAGACTGCCGGGCTTTTGAACAGGAACTCTATGAGTTTCTGGATACATCGGCTACCGCAGTAGTCTCCAAGCTTCGCGAAAAACGGGAACTGAACGACGAGATTCGGACCGGACTTCGCAAGACGCTGGACGAGTTCAAGGCCAAGTTTGTGGCCGACCGGAAAGCGGCTGCGGCGGGTCAGAAGGCGTGAGTCAAAGCAGGCGCGTAATGCTTGGAGCTTTCAGATTTTTTAATTTTTTTTGAGCTACCCTGGAATGTTATTGATAATAAAGGACCGGAAATGAGAAAAATGGGACAAATGAGACTACCCTGGAATGTATATGAAAACAAGGTGGTTATTGGTTGATACCCTGGAATGTTGTTGATAAATAAAGTGGTTAGCTTACTTTCTCTGTGCGCTTCGTAGGGCCAGCCCTTGGGTCGGCTTTCGCCAGGACGAGCCTTGGCCCCGACATCAGATAATGCCAAACATTCTCGATCTTCGGCGCCGCATTCGATCCGTGAAGAACATGCGGCAGATTACCCGCGCCATGAAAATGGTGGCCGGGGCGCGCCTTCGCCGGGCGCAGGAGCGCGTGCTGGCGGCTCGGCCCTACGCCAACGAGATTCGCACTGTGCTCGAAAGCGTAGCGGCGCGCGTGGACTCGAGCGAACAGAATCTGAACCCCTTGCTGGCCGTGAGACCCGTGCACAAGGTTCTGCTGGTTCTAGTCACCGCCGACGCCGGCCTGTGCGGAGCGTTTAACTCGAATCTCATTCGCGCCGCCCACAGCTACTTGAACGAGCATACGAGCGAAGAGGTGTTGATGGTGACGGTGGGTCGTAAGGGCCGCGATCACTTTCGCAAGAAATCGGGGCTCATCATCGGTGAACGCGTCAACTTCTTTTCAAAACTGAGTTTTTCGGACGCGCGCGCCATCACGGAACAAATCGTCGAGCTCTATTCCAGCGGCAAGGTGGACGCTGTCGATTTTCTTTACAACGAATTCAAGTCCGTCCTCACTCAGCGGGTGACCGTGGAGCGATACCTGCCGGTGCCGCCGATGAAATTGCCGGCTGGCCAGTTTCCAGTTGATTACATCTATGAGCAATCGCCGGCCGAAATCTTCAACCTTCTGCTGCCAAGATACATCGAGAGCCAGGTTTACCGCGCGCTGCTGGAATCGCAAGCGGCGGAGCTAGCCGCCAAAACGACCGCGATGGATGCAGCCACGCGCAATGCCTCAGACATGATCGACTCCTTGACGCTTTACATGAACCGTGTGCGCCAGGCAGCGATTACGAAGGAGATTATTGAAATTGTGAGCGGTGCGCAGGCGCAGCAAGAGTAGTCAGCCATCAGCAATCAGCGGTCAGCTTTAAGCCGCGGGATT
>JASHYZ010000571.1 GCA_030042795.1 Terriglobia bacterium
GTAGCGATCGAGGGCAGGCTCGCTAAGGTCCGCCTGCTCGTCGTAGAACTTGCGCTCGATCTCCCAGAACTTACCTTGCTCCGCTGCGCACTCGCTGGCTTCGGCGGCAGTCTGGGCGTAAGGGTGAAGCTCGTTGATGGGAAAATGGCGAAAGACGTAGCGAACCTGGTTCCCATATTTGGCGAGCATCTGCTGAACCATCGGTTGTGCGCCGCCGCACATCGGGCACTCAAAGTCTCCGAATTCGACAACCGTCACGGGCGCGTTAGGACTGCCGATGGCGTGGCTATCCGGGCGCACCAGATGCTCGTCGAGTGTGGCGGCGGAAACTGCCGGCACAGGCGGTAACTCCGGGCGGCTACTGAGATACCGGAAGGCAACCACACCCGTCGCCACCATCACGGCCAGCACCACGCCAAATTGCCGGCGCAAAGTGAAGCGAGCCAATGGATCCGCCAAGGAATCGGCCCGAAGATCACCGAGAGAAACTGCAAAGATCAGCGTGACGATGGCTGCCGAGCCCAGGCACCACGCGCAATAGGCGTGAATCACGAAGGCTTCAAGGCCCGTGAGATAAACGGAAAACGCGAAGCCGCCGCCGGAGATGACTGCGGTGATAATTTGCGTCAACCGGCGCGCGCGGACGGAAGCAATCCAACCCTGAGTAAGCACCAGGACCAGCAGCACCGCGTACATCAGCACGCCATAAAGCGGCAAAGGACGGCCCGCCAGATGGGCATAGTGGCTGGCCCTGACGACGTCGCAGCCCACGCCCGTGCAGACCAGAGGGCGTGAAGGCGAGGAATACACCCAGAGAAGATATAGAGCGTCGAAAAGGCCCGCCAACGTCAGGCCCAAGAGCAGAACTTTGCGCATCTGTTAATTCTACAACGAGTGGGAACTTGCCCGGTGCCCCTTGCCCGTTTAGCGATATCGCGGCTTCATGCCGCCACGAAATGGCCGGATGACTCGCCTCTGCGGCTCAAACTGAGCCACTACTATACAGGGCGCATTAAGTCATGACACATGAAGGGTCCCGAGCTATCCGAACGGTTTGATGAGGCGTCGTTTGGCTCGTCACGTTCAGTTTGCCAGCGTAAGGCTATGCGCAGATCTCTATGGAAAGGCAAGGGTTAGCAAGCGCCGATGGAATGGCCGATGACGTGCTCTCTCCTTCAGGCGGACGTGGGCGAAAAAGGACGGAGATCCAGGCCACCTGTTATGAAAGTTTACTATACCTCGCTCTGTAACTTGACGAGAATGTTACCTTATGAAAAACTACCAGCATCCCGGGGGTGGAAGTTTCGAGCGCAGAGTTGGGTGTGGTGGGTCTCGTCCGCTTGCGGGCGTGTCTCGCCTCTGTTTGCCCTCGGTCGATGCCGGGCGGTCGCGTAGCTCCAGTAGAGCTTTGCGTGCCTTGACACGATTATTTGGGATAAGAGCCGTCACGGGAAGTACCATTGGGGTGACTTCTTGAGCGGGTTTAGTTCAGTTCTTTCGCGTCTGCTTTCGCTTCGTGTTTCGCTGCTGTCGGGCCGGCACCGCCAAGTGGACTGTCATTTAGCGTTCGGCCGCGTCCTTCTGGCCGCGGGCTGCCTGGTTGCTCTCTCCTTCGATCCTCTTGTTGTCCCGCCATACCGTTCAGGCGTCTTGATTCTTGCGCTCTGTTACTTTGCGGCCAGCCTCGCATTCCTGGCTTGGGTAGTGGCCTCGGCCTCGCCTACGGCTGGTTCCCTTGCGTCGATGCACATCGTCGACGTGATGCTGCCTCCCGTCATTTTTCTGCTCACCGGCGGCATGATCACTCCAGCGGTGGTGATTCTGCTTTTTGCCGTGCTGGCGGCCGCGTATCGCTGGGGTTTCGCCGAGACGTTCGCCACAGCCACCGCATCGATCCTACTGACGGCACTGGGGAGAGCCATCGCGGCGACAACGCGCTACGGCGGGCACCATCTGTTTCCTCCCCCGAGGTCTTCGGCACCGGCTTTCTTGGCTGGAGCCGGCTGCGTGCTGCTGTTGGGAGTCGTGCTGGGATACCTGGCCGAGCGTGAGAAATCATTCCGCGCACGGATTCTGGCTGTAGTCCAACTGGTGACCAAGAACACTCCTGAAGCCGGAATGCGGCAAACTGTGGAACGCGCTCTACGCACCATAGGCAGCCTCATGGCCGCGCGCCAAGTTGTTCTTGCGGTACAAGACGATCGCGGTGGGAAGGCGTTCGCGTGGGTTTTGAATGACGCGAGTGCAGACGGTGTGAACCTTCAGTTCATAAAGCTTTCCGGGGCCGAACGCCAGCGGTACTTTTTTGACGCGCCCGCCCAGAGCTGGCATTGGAGCCGGAGAGTTTCCAGTGAGGGAAGCAACGTCTTTCGCTGCTGGGCGCTTGATACCGAGGGCCGGCGCCTTCCGGACCAGCATTTCTCTATTGCGGGCGCCTTCTTTCTGGAAGAATCGTGCCGTTCGTTGTTTACCATCAACTTTGCCATCCCCAACGAATGGTCCGGCCGGTTGTTCGTCTTAGACTCCAAATCCAGGATTCACGCCGCGGCCGATCTGGAATTTCTGCAATCGCTGGTTTGGGAGGCTCTGCCCACTGTTTACCACGTTTACGTCCTTCAGCGCCTGCGTTCGCGCGTGCGGGCCCAGGAACGTTTGCGCATCGCCCACGAGATGCACGACGGGCTTCTGCAATCTCTAATCAGCGTCGAGATGCAAATGGACCTTTTGCGACGCCAGTCGCCAGATTCGCAGGGGATGGCGCAGGAGCTTCGCCGACTGCAGCAGCTCTTGCATCGCGAAATCCTGGGCGCGCGCTCTCTGATGGAGCAGCTCAAGGTGGCCGAGATGAATCCGCGGCAAATGCTCGACGCCATGTCGGAGATGGTAGCGCGTTTCCGCCGTGAGACGGGCATCGCCGCCAGCCTAGTGTGCGAATCCGAGCCCGTCCACTTGCCGCCGCGCGTCTGCCGTGAGATCGCCTGCATGTTGCAGGAAGCTTTGACCAACGTGCGTAAACATAGCGACGCCAGGAA
>JASHYZ010000050.1 GCA_030042795.1 Terriglobia bacterium
GCAGATTCAGCCTGCTTGAAAACGAACATGCGCTCCAAGCCTTCGCGGTGCAGACAGGGCGTTGTTACGGTCTCAGACGCGCACTACTGAGGATTACCGAATAGAGTGACACGGTTGGCAGGTGAAAGGGCGGGGCTTTCAGAGTCTGTGTGAAAACTCGTGCTCAGTGGTTTCCCATCGTGGACCCCCGCTTACGCGGGGGTGACATCGTTCCTAAGGTAGTCATTCCCGCGAAAGCGGGAATCCATTCTAACGCGGTCATTCCCGCGAAGCTTGTCCCCGCGAAAGCGGGAATCTACGAGTTTTCACACAGACTCTGAAAGCCCCGCCCTTTCACCCGAACTGTCACTGTGATATGCAATCCTCAATAAAATGGGCATTCGCGTCTTCGGTTCACTCGAACTGTTTCCGGAAATCCGCGAATTGCTGTTTCAACTCGTCCACGTCGGCCTTAACGTGGGCCAACTCGCTCTCCACATGGGCAATTCGCTCGGCTTCTACCGCGCCAGCAGTGGGCGCAGCTTGTGCCGCGGGCGGCTCCCAGGAGTCCACATCGCCCGCCAGCAAGTGCGCGTATCTGGATTCCTTGGTGCCGGGCTGCCGGGGGAGCATTTTCACCAGGGGCGGGTCGCGCTGAATCAGGTGCTGCAAGGCGGACTGCACTTCGTCCAACTCGCTAAAGCGATACATGCGCTCGGTGCGGCCGCGCAGCTCGCCGGGCGTCTGGGGACCTCGCAGCAGCAGCACGCAAAGGATGGCCGTTTCCCGGCGGCCGAAGTTGAATACCTCCTGCAAACGGTGCTCGTACTTGGTCACCCGGCTTTCGGCGGTGCTCCGGACACCGGCCAGCCCTTTGGCATTGAGGCTGTCCAGGGCATCCCGCACCTCGTCCTCGCTCAAGTTGGTTACGGGATCACGATTTGATTTCTGATTGCACGCGTTAATGAGCGCGTTCAACGAAAGCGGATAATAGTCCGGAGTCGTAATTTCCTTTTCCACCAGCGAGCCTAGCACTCGCGTTTCAACCTCGGTCAGCACGATGTCCACGTTACCGGATTACCTCGCGTTCCAGGCTGCCTCGCATGCCGTGGCTCCGGCAGCCTCAACGTGGATTATAAGCGGAAGGCGGGGCTTTCAGAGCTTCTGTGAGAACTCGTGGATTCCCCACTCCCCACTTTCGCGGGGACAAGCCTCGCGGGAACGACCGCGTTAGAATGGATTCCCGCTTTCGCGGGAATGACTACCTTAGCAGGTTGTTGAGACTATCAGTGCGCGCTCGGCGTCGGAGCTGCAGGATCGGCGTGAGAACTCGCGGATTTCCGCTCCCCGCTTTCGCGTCGTCAAGCTTCGCGGGAATGACTACCTTGGGAACGATGTCACCCCCGCGAAAGCGGGGGTCCACGCCACGCCGCTCAGGCGCTTAGAAAATGAGTCTGAGCCCGAACTGAATCTGGCGTTCGTTGGTCCCATAAACCGTGGAGCCAATGAGCCCAAAGCCGGGCGAGCTAACAGTCGAGTTAGGCGCGTTAAACATTACCTGATTGAAGAGGTTAAAGAATTCGGCACGGAACTGAAGGGTCATCGATTCCGTGATCTTCGTGTCCTTGATCACCGAAAAATCCAGATTCGACCACCCTGGACCCGTGAACGTATCTCGTCCCAGAGTTCCAGGGCCGGGCATGACCGCCCCAACGTTGGGCACTGGGCTGGTGACTGTGGGTATAGCGAAATACCCGGTGCCCACCCCCCCAGCGGTCCCCGGGCCTAGGCAGTAGTCAGCCGTAGTGATCCCGATGACGGAGTCCGAGAAAAACTGTGGTCCGCACCCAGCTTCCCTATCGGAGGTGAGGGTTGCCTTTTGCAGGTAGAATGGCCGGTCATTGCCACCATTACCGTATTGCAAGGTTCCGTAAGGAGAACCAACTGTGAAGGGGAACCCCGTCTGCGCCTGGAAAATGCCCAAGACCTCCCAGCCGTTGGTGAGCCGTTTGGGAAGACTCAATAACGCGTCCCAGTGGCCGAAAGGCAGGTCGTATTCAAAATTGGCGACGAAGCGCTGCACGATGTTGTACGAGGACGGCGCGTACTCGCACTTGATGCAGTTTGGGTTCTGCAGGGCCGTTGCTCCGGTATTCCAAACCGAATCGGCATCCGTCATGTCCTTGCCCCAGGTGTAATTCGCTTGGAACTGGATGCCGTGCGACCGGGAAATCTTGCGCGCCTGCAGTTGCAGAGCGTTGTAGGACGAGTAGCCTGCGTTGTAGAAGATCTGGAGTTCGCCAAGACCGGGAGTGATTTGACTATACGGAGCATACTGCGGTTCGGCCCCACTGTACCCATTCGGTGCACCCTCCTGGTAAAGAGAGACGCCGTTGTTCGCAACGTAAGAAGCTGAAGCCGCGATGCCGCCTGGGAACTCGTGTTCCAAGGTGATATTGCCGTTAATGGTGTAACCGTTCCTCAAGCGGTCCGAAGGGTCGTCTACGTAAAGAGGACCACCGACGATCTTGGCGTACGAGGCCATGTCCACCGGAGTGTTCTTGGGGATGGTCTTGGTATTTCCATTGGCCGCGATCGGCTGCCCGGTAATGCTCGTCAGCACCGGAGGCGCAACGTTACTCGGAGTGAGCAAGTACGGCGCGTTGAGAACATAGTTTTCGGCGGCGAGGGGAAAATTCACCAGGTCCTGGTCGGGATAAACCGTGGGAATCATATTGGTGAAAATCCCGAAGCCGCCGCGCAGGATCGTTTTGTGGCCCAGGTCAGCCGCCAGGCCAAAGCGGGGACCAAAATTGCCGGCGAGATAGTCCGGCTGCCACAAGGGGCTGGGGTTCACATCAAATGTTCCATAGAGGCTGCCTTGGTCGTCAGGGCGCGCCATACGATTGCCAACTTCCCAGGGAACGGAAGTGTATTCGTAGCGCAAGCCGAGGTTCAGGGTCAGCCTGCGCGTGACCTTGATATCGTCCTGCGCAAAACCCGCCATGGTCCACCGGCGCAGGCCCCACCACACGCTGCCTCCTGAGGCTCCGGCGGGTCCAAAGCCTGCCGCCGTGGTCGCGCGTTCATATTGATAATCGCTGCCCTCCATCATGCTAATCAGCGGGCTGGGGCTCGACGAGCCAACCGCTAGGGGGGCGCCACCGTTAGTCGAGGGAACGGCAACCGGCAATAGCGTACCCGCATTGAAACTGTAAGAGCCGCTGGGACCCGTCCCGGTGACCCCGGTGCCGTTGTCCCATTCTCGCCGAAACTCTCCGCCGAAGGTAAAGGAATGGCGGCCTGTGGTCCAGTTGACGATGTCCAGAGGATCAAAGACGGTGGTCACATATTTGGTCTCGAAAGTGTCGGGTCCCCAACAGTTCAGGGAAAAAAGGCCGCCGCCGAAGCAGGTCTGGGTGGTGGTGTACTCGGCAGGCACTTCCGGCACACCTTCAATTCCCCGGTTCAGGGTAAACGTGAAATTGTTCACCAGGGTGGGCGTGAAGATGTGCGTCTCGCCCACTGCGTCATTCCGCGCTTCCCCGATGTTGCTGGCAGAGAAATTGGAACCCCCCAGCTCAGCAGCCCAGGAGTCGGTGTCCTTTATGATGTGGTTGTCGTAAGAGGAGCGTGCGAAAAACGTGTCTTTGGAGGAAAAATGATGGTCCAGGCGTGCCGACCACTGATCGTCATTGATCGGCT
>JASHYZ010000572.1 GCA_030042795.1 Terriglobia bacterium
TGGCCAATCGGAAACATTTTCTGGCCCACGGGATGACCTACGGGACGTGGGATGACCTGGTGGTAACGGCACGCTATTACCCCGGAAGCAGAGTTTGAGGCGGTGTTGGCCGATCCGCCGGCAGGGATTTTCGACCGGCGCTCGTGGGTCTACTGGAACCTGCGTTACCATCGGAAGCCGACGCTGTCACCCCCGTGTAAGCGGGGGTCTACAGTACTCTGGCGGATGAAAATATAATGGCTTCCGGCTTTTCCCAAATCAGCCATCCATGAACCTGTCGCGCAGACTCGCCGGCAATTTCAGCGGAACAGTGCGGCACCGCGGCCAGAGCTACTTCTGGCAGGGCCGCGTGCGCATCCGCCACGGCTCCGAATCCGGCGTGGCGGCCAACGTTCTCGGCTCGCAAAACTACGAGGTCAACCTGGACTGTCAGGATGGGGTGCTCTCCGTAAGTTGCGACTGCCTGTATTTTGGCTCCGACGGGCCTTGCAAGCATTTGTGGGCCGCCATTCTTGCCGCGGAAGCGCGCGGTTATCTTTCCAAAGCTGTCTCGGCCCCAAAGCTGGTTCTGGATTGTGGCGATTACGGGCTTGACGAGGAATACGACGACGAATACGAAGAAGGCTTTCCCTTATCGGTGCGGCGGCCAGTGGCGGTACCGCCTTCCGCGCCCAAGTCACGAAGCTGGCTGAAACGCATCGCCGAGATCTCAGATGCCGCTGTCACCCAAGCCTCCTTCGCCGGCGAGCCGTGGCCGGCCAAGCGGGAGGTGCTCTACATTGTGGATGTAACAGCCAGCCTGGCGGCCGCTTGCCTCATCCTGTCTCTGTCATCCCGCGACCGGAAGTTGAATGGGAGTTGGGCGCGCTCCAAGACTCTCAGTCTGCGACGCAGCCAGATCGCGCAGTTGCCCTTGGCAGAGGACCGCGAAATTCTCTCCGCCGTGGCCGGCAGCATCCAGTATTACGGCTGGGGCGACTCCGCGCTGACCTATCAAATCCCCGCTTCTTGTATGGTGCCGCACCCCTTGGCAGGAATAGTGATGCCCTTGATCGCTCGCACCGGCCGCTGCTATTTGCGCATGAGCGAAGGGATGAATATGGGTGATATGGGCCCGCTCGCCTGGGACGAAGGCGGCCCCTGGCAATTTAGGGTCGAAGTACGCCGCAGCAGCTCGGGCGGATGGGGGGTGAGCGGCGTCCTACGCCGCGGAGAGGAACGCCTGGACCTGGCGGAGCCGGTGCTGGTGACGCGAGGCGGCTTGGTGTTTACGAACAACCGGGTGGCGGCGCTCGCCGAAGACGCGCGCTTCGAGTGGATGGCCCGACTCCGGAAGGCGGCCGCCATCGAGGCGCCCGAGAAAGATCAGGACGCATTGCTGGCGGCCTTGCTCGCGGTGCCGGGACTGCCGCCGCCGGATGTGCCGGAGGAATTGCGCTACGAAGAGGTAACGGCGGCGCCGCGGCCCAACCTGCAAATCCGCACGGGGCGTTCGATGTTGGGCGCCGGGGAGAAGCTGCGAGGGGAACTCTCGTTTGACTACGACGGCAAGTCCGTGCGGGCCGCCGAACGAACTCAAGGCTTCTACGACGCCGCCAGCCGCCGTTTCACGCGCCGCGATCTGGAAGCGGAAAAGGCCGCCTCGGAACTGCTGGCCGGGCTAGGCCTGAAGCTCCAAAAATTGTATTACGGGAAGCCCGACGAGGCCTGGGAGATTGCGCCCACTAAGCTGCCGCGCGTGGTGCGGACCCTAGTGGAAGCCGGCTGGCATATCGAAGCCCACGGCAAGGTCTTCCGGCGACCGGGCGGATATCACCTTGAAGTTTCTACCGGGGTTGACTGGTTCGAACTGGACGGCAAGGTTGAATACGGCGACAGCGTGGCGCGACTGCCGGAGCTGCTACAGGCGCTGCAGCGTGGCGAGAACATGGTGCGTCTTGACGACGGCACGTACGGCTTGCTGCCGGAGGAGTGGATGCGCCGCATCGGTATGCTGGCCGGTGTGGGAACAACTGAAGGTGGACACGTCCGCTTCCAGCGCACTCAGGTAGGCTTTCTGGACGCTCTGCTGGCCTCCGAGCCCGAAGCCCGCTGCGATGAGACTTTCAACCGCGTGCGCGAGGAGTTGCGCCAGTTTCAGGGTGTTGAAGCCGCCGCCCAGCCGGCCGGTTTTGTGGGGCGTCTGCGCGATTACCAGCGCGAAGGCCTGGGCTGGATGCAGTTTCTTCACCGCTTCTCTTTCGGCGGCTGCCTGGCGGATGACATGGGAGTGGGCAAAACAGCCCAGGTGCTGGCGCTGCTCGAAATGCGACGTGAGCTGCGAGATGCCGGCCAGCCGCCCGGTCCTTCGCTGGTGGTGGTGCCGCGATCGCTGGTGTTCAACTGGAAGGAAGAAGCGGCGCGTTTCACCCCGCAATTGCGGGTGCTTGATTACACCGGCACCGAGCGCATCGGCAGCGACTTTACAGCCTACGACGTAATCCTCACCACTTACGGCACCCTGCGGCGTGACGTGCTGAAACTCAAGGAAGCGCAATTCGACTACGTGGTGCTCGACGAAGCGCAAGCGGTGAAGAACGCGGCCACCGACGCAGCCAAAGCTGTGCGCCTGCTGCGTGCCGCACACCGCCTGGCGCTGAGCGGAACGCCGGTGGAGAACCACCTGGGCGAACTGTGGTCACTGTTCGAGTTTCTGAATCCGGGCATGTTGGGCACGGCATCCGTCTTCAAGCTGACGAGCGGTGCGGGCCGCAGTCCCAGCGAAGATACCTGCCGGCTGCTCGCCCACGCATTGCGTCCGTTCATTCTGCGCCGCACCAAGGAGCAGGTGGCTCGCGAGCTTCCGCCCAAGACCGAGCAGACCCTTTATTGCGAGATGGAGCCTGTGCAACGCAAGCTCTATCAGGAACTGCGCCAGCACTACCGCGACTCGTTGCTAAAGCGCATTGAAACGGAAGGCATCGCAAAGTCTAAAATCCAGGTGCTGGAGGCCTTGCTGCGCTTGCGGCAAGCTGCCTGCCATCCCGGCCTGATTGACAAGCAGCGCTCCGGCGAAAGCAGCGCCAAGCTGGAGACCTTGCTGGAGCAACTACGCGAGGTGCTCGATGAAGGCCACAAGGCGCTGGTATTCTCGCA
>JASHYZ010000573.1 GCA_030042795.1 Terriglobia bacterium
CAACAGCAGGCCTTCGACATAGCGCGCCGCCGCCATCCGGCGCTCCTTGCGGCCCAGGCCGCTCACCAAGGGGGCCATGAACTCATGAAATTGCCGGACGCTCCCTTTCCAAAGCTTGGCATTCCATTCGATGGGCTTCATGCGCCCATGCTATGCTCAGGCAGAAAGAAATGCAAGAACTACTTAACATAGTCATATTAGGGCTCCTCGGAATGACAGTTTGGATCAGTTTTTCAACGAACGGCTTAGAATCAATGCGGAAGTGCATGCGGGCTGGTGTTCGCCCAGGACTTCAAATCCTGTGGGTCTGCCTCTGGTGGACCGGTCGGTTCGATTCCGACACACTTCCGCCAAAGAACGCAGTTCGTCAATGGCAGTTGCCGCGCAGGGCTCGGCTGGTATCGCATGTGAATCTTTGGCTAGCTCCCAACCGTCTTTCAGGACAATTCAGCCTCAATCTCCTTCTTCTTGTGCTTGGGAGGCTTTCGTTTTTTGGAGGGCTGAACCTGCTCGGCCGGCGGCGCGCCAACTTTGAGCCGCGCCAGTCGTTTGACCTCCTTGGCGGCGCGGAACGGTGTCGGCTTGGGCAGTTTGCGCATCGCAGCGAAGGTCCGATTGCTAAGCGAATGGAGCTTGAGCGGTTGTCACCCAGACCGGGTTTAATTCTTGGAATGTCACCCCGGTTTGAATTCGGGAACCTGCTCACCGGACAAGAATAAATCGCCGGGATTCGTAGACAAGGATTGCGCCAGCCACTTTTGGGCCTGAATCAGATCCTGCCTGGAAAAGCCGTCGCCCGTCAGCTTAACCTTCCCGTCTCGCGCGATGAGAAACAGTGTCGGCGTATAACTGATGCCATAAAGGTTCGAGACTTCGTAAGGTTTCTGATCAACGAGGATTGGGAAGCTAACGCCATAATCCGACGCAAAGTTTCGGCTTGCAGCCTGATCGTCCTGCGAAACTCCCCACACGGTGGCGCCGCTCGCGCCGAACTGGCGATGAAGGCGCTCGACAAACGGGAAGGCATACTGGCAAGTGGGACACCCCACCTTGAAAAATGCCAGCAAGACGGGCCCCTTGGAGAGAGCTTCCACCAGCGAATGTGCCTGGCCTGCCGTGTCCGGGAGGCTCAAGCCGGGCGCCTGATCACCGGTTCTTAGGGCTGTCTTCGTGCTCATTTCTTGCGTGCTTCCTTTCACAAACTATTTTAACAAAGAACGGTCCGCATCATTCAGCCGGCTACGTTTTCAAAGCGTGCATGAGCTGGCGAGCGGCAATCAGAATCGGATCCCAGACAGTCGAAAACGGCGGAGCATAACTCAGATCAAGCTGGTAGACCTGCTCGGCCGTCAAGCGTGAGTGGAGCGCCGTAGCCAGCACATCGATGCGCTTGGCGACGCCTTCCGGTCCCACCATCTGTGCGCCCAGTAAGCGGCCGCTCGAGTGGTCGCTGATGAGCTTCACCACGATGTCTTGGCCCCTGAGGTATCGTGCCCGCGCAGGCGCCTTTACATTGGACTCTGCGACGCGAAAGCCGGCCGCGCGTGCCTCGTCGGAACTCAGACCGGTGCGCGCCACTTCCAGTCCGAAGACCTTCACGACCGCAGTGCCCACGATGCCGGGAAAGCGCTCACGGCCACCGGCCGCATTCTCTCCGGCCACGCGGCCTTGCTTGTTGGCGGTGGTGCCCAGTGGGACGTAGGTTCGCTGGCCGCTCACCAGGTTGAACGTGTCAGCGCAATCGCCGGCGGCGTAAACCGCCGCACTGCTGGTCTCCTGGTATTCGTTGACGGAAACAGCGCCGCCCGCGCCAAGCTGGATTCCCGCATCTTGCGCAAGCTTCGCCCGCGGTTGCACGCCGGTGGCTAGCACCACGCAATCTGCTTCGAAGCTTGCCCCTTCCGAGTGCACGCGGCGCACGACGCCTCGGGCGTCTTCGGCTAGCGCGGCCACAGACGCATCGGTGAACACCTCCACTCCGTTCCTGCTCAGTTCGTGCCCGATGACTTGCACGATTTCCTCGTCGACGGCCTCGAACAGTCGGGGCGAACGCTCCAGCAACGTAACTGTGCGGCCATCAACCTTCAATGCTTCCGCCATCTCGAGGCCTATGTAACCTCCGCCGACAATCACCGCTTTCTGAACCGTGGTCGATTCGAGATGTTGCTTGAGAGCTATGGCCGACCGCAGATCGTTGACATGGAAAACTCCCTTCAGCCCGGTGCCCGGAATCTCCGGCCAAGCGGGCTCAGCGCCGGTGGCCAAAACGAGATGATCGAAGTAGACGTCTTCCGGACTGCCGCCTGGCGCGACGACCGAGACACGCCTGCGGCTGGTTGAGATTTCCACGACTTCATGGTGGGTGAACACGTCAATACCGCGCTCCGTCCGGAAGAACTCGGGCGAGTGAACGCGCAAGGTGTCAGCATCGGGCACGAGACCGCCCACGAAGTAGGGCAGGCCGCAGGCTGAATAGGAGATGTCCGGTCCTCTTTCGTAGACCCGGATTTCCATCTCGTGATTCCGGCGTCGCGCCTGACTGGCTGCACTCAGGCCGGCTGCGACGCCTCCCACAACAATGAGCCGCTCACGCGACATGCGGATTACGCTCCTGGGTTGCTCGCATCACGGGAAAGTGAACGTCTGAGGCTGGAACGCCGCGTTACGTAGCGGCCCCGGCTACCACGCCGGACGCTCCGCTTGCGCGGAGAGGCGCTCGGCGGAGCCCTATCTGTTGAGGCGATGTTCGATGGCGTCAATCCTGCCCTTGTGCCGACCCAAGGTTTCATAGAATCGACGGAGATCGCCTCCGATAACGATAAGCCGCTGCTCAATGGAATTGAACCGCGCATCGTTATAGAAAATGCCTAGCAACACGGCCAAGGTGGGAATGCCGATGCTTAGAAGCAGTTGAACGTTGGTCACTATTCTCTCCTGCGGCAGGTTGCCGCTCACCCTTATTATCGACGGTTCCGCCCTCGCGCGCGAGTCTAAAGATGAGCGTTTCCTACTGGCGCGGATGAGCTTCTGAATTTCCGACGAGGCTTTCCTATCACGCCATCGGCCGACCCGGATTTTCGACGACGGTCAACAAAGGCTTCTCGGGCTACGAGCAACGGAACCAGAACTGGCAGAACTCGCGCGGCAAGTGGACCGCCTCGCTGCGGACGCCGTTTGACCTCCCGGGACCTCACGGCTGTCCCGGGCCCGACGGCTGCTGCGCCGGCCGCTCGGGACTGGGCGGCGGAAGGGAAGGCAATCCCGACGGTTTCAGATCCTGGTCATTCGCCGAGCAGGCCAGGAGCGGGTCAACCATCTTCACCATCACCGCCTGAAAGCGCTCAACCATGGCCGGCTGCTCCCAGATGGCCTGAATGTCCCCGGCTCTGCCGTACGCGACCACGAGGTAAGCGCCCGGTTTCACCTGTGGCAACAGAAAGTAGCCGTCCGCGTCGGCCGATACAGTAGGCGGCGCATGGCCCGTCTGGGCGCTGGTTCGCGCAGATTCCAGAAGAAAGGTTTCCATTGAAGTCAGGCGCTTGAGGCAAGACGGCTCCGATGCCTTCTGAAGATACTCGAGCATCTGCTTGCCGCTGTCCGTGTCAATCGCGAGAATGTTGGCACCTGAGGCCGGAATACCTGCGGCCCCGGCGGCGAAGATCACCCGTCCCGCCATCTCGCCGTCATCATAGACCGTCGCCTTCTTGTTGGACGATTTATGCTCAACCCGGACTGCGTCTGAGCGGTCGCTGCAGGCCGCGAAGAAGAGCGCGAGCATCAGCGACAGCGTGACAGCAGGAAGCGCTTTGACTGTTCGCCAAGTGCCGGCGCTATTGCGGGATCTCAAAGGAGATTTTCCTTCCGCAACCACGTTGTGGTGAGGCCTTGGACCTCAAACTGGCGAGGCTCGCCCGGATTTCAGATTGCAAATTCAAAAATTTCAAACCGTCAAGGTGGCAAATTGCGGATTTCGAAACCGTCAAATCTGTCACACCCACCTTCAAGGCGGCAAATTGCGGATTTCAAAACCGTCTGAAAGTGTCACATTTGTTCAGATACCCGGCCTCATCAGACCCTTACTGCCATCGGATAGCCGCGCTAATTCAGCGAGATCAAGACGTCCCGTGTAAATCACCATGCCCAAGGCGCAATGAACGCCGAGAGAACTCAATTCGCGGATCTCATCCATCGTAGAGATGCCGCCCGCGGCGGTCAACTCGTGGTCAGTAGCGGCACGAAGGCGGCGAAACCAGTCGAGATCGGTGCCTTCCATCATGCCTTCCTTATCGACATAAGTGCAGAGAAAGCCACTGCAGTATGGTTCAAGTTGCTGAAGCACCTCTTCAGCCACGAATTGGGTCGCCTCCTGCCAGCCGCGCACGACAATCGTGCCATTCTTGGAGTCGAGTGCTATCAGCACACGCTCGCGGCCAACCGCGCCTGTCAGTTCAGCGAGAAAAGACGTGTTCACCCCGGTGCTGTGAAAGGCCGCTGTGCCGATGATTACTCTGTGCGCGCCCTGCTGCAGCAAACGCCGGGCACGCTCCACGGTGCGAACGCCACCGCCCACTCGCGTGGTCGCGCGCTTCGCGAGAAGTGCCACAATTTCGTCATTCGAGCCTTTGCCCATGGCTGCGTCGAGGTCAATGACCTGAATCTCAGGAAATGCTTCGAACTTCCGTAGCATCGCGAGAGGCGCATCACCCTCCAGCGCCTTGTCACGGCCCTGCACAAGCTGCACCACCTTACCATCCATGAGATCGATGCACGGAATAATCATGCCGCAGGCCTCACCGGCACCTGGTGTTGGGCCAGAAACTCTTTCAGTTCGGCCACAGTGTAACTGCCGTAGTGGAAGATTGAGGCAGCGAGCGCCGCGTCAGCCTGCCCTTCGCCAAGCACTTCGACAAAATCTTCGGGTTTTCCTGCGCCACCTGATGCGATCACAGGAACGTGCGTCGCCTGAGCAACAGCACGTGTGAGATCGCAATCAAAACCGCTCTGAACGCCATCCGTGTCCATGGAGGTCAGCAGGATTTCGCCTGCCCCGAGCGATTCGCCGCGAGCTGCCCACTCCACAGCATCTTGTCCCGCGTCTTCACGCCCACCGCGGGTGTACACGTTCCAGGCTCCTGCCGCGCGTCGGCGCGCGTCGATGGCAAGCACCACAGCCTGAGATCCAAATTCCTCGCTGAGTTCGTGGATCAGCTCAGGCCGGCCGACGGCAGCCGTGTTTACGCTCACCTTGTCGGCGCCGGCCAGCAGAATCTTGCGAGCATCGGCCACCGAGCGAATGCCACCTCCGACAGTCAAGGGAATGAAGACGCGGCGCGCGGTGCGGGCCACGACGTCCACCATGATGTCGCGCTCGTCGCTCGAAGCTGTGATGTCGAGAAACACCAGTTCGTCAGCGCCCTGAAGGTTGTAGCGCTCCGCCAGTTCCACCGGGTCGCCTGCGTCGCGCAGATTGACGAAGTTCACCCCCTTTACGACGCGGCCGCTCGTGACATCGAGGCACGGAATGATCCGTTTGGCTAGCATGGCTCACTGCATTCTTGAGGAGTGCTGTCGTTTGCAGCCTCCAGACCAGCGCGCCGAAGCACCATCGCCAGCCTCATATGTGTCTTGGGTTCGTTTAGCCTCGTGACGTCACCCTGTAGGTTCAGCCCAGAAAGAATGTCAGCCACCGACGCTAACATCTTTATTTATCAATAACATGATGGCTTACAATGAGTAACTTATTTATTTTCATAGACATGATGGCTTCCAAAACGCCGGTCCTTTGTTTTCATACACCTAATGGTTTCGTTTCGTAATTTTACGACAGCGATTGTTAACTGTTAAGTAATTTTGTCATGATACCAAAAGTCCCCCATCCCCCTGGTGCCCCCTTGGGTCCCAGGGGGTGTCCACGCAAGACTGTCCGGCGGCAGTTCACCCTTATAGGGTCGTATACGGCTTCTGCGTCGTCTTTATACCTTCCGCGGCCTCCATGACCGCTGCCTTACTAGTAGACTTCTAACGGCTCATTGAATAACTTCCGGCTATACAGAACGCGTTTAGTCATGTGCAGCGTATAAGGGCACGGCTAAAGCCGTGCCCTTATACGCTGCACCATGCATCACAACTTAATGCGTTCTGTATCGCTTAACTCGATAAAGTTCTTCATCAACTGGAGGCCGGTTTTGCCGGACTTCTCGGGATGGAACTGCACCCCAAACACGTTTCCATCCTCCAGCACTGCGGTGTAAGGCAGCAAGTACGTGCAAGTGGCCGCAGTGGCCGCAACCACCGGCGCATAGTAGCTATGCGCAAAATAGACGTACGGTGGTAAACCTGTGTTCGCCAGCAGCTTCGAAGGGCGCGAACGTGGTTGAGCCTCAATCTGATCCCATCCCATGTGAGGAATCCGAATATCGCTGGCGGAACTCAAAAAACGCCGAACTTTGCCCGGATAGAGACCGAACCCGCGGAGGTCCGGCGCCTCCTCACTACCTTCAAATAGCGCCTGCAAGCCGAGGCAGATGCCAAGAAAAGGAACGCCCACGCGTATTCGCTCCAGCAGCGGCTCCCGCATGCCCAACAGATCGAGAGATCGCATCATTTGGCCGAAGTGGCCGACGCCGGGCAGAATGATTTTCTTGGCTTGGCGCACGCCGGCGCTGTCCCTCACAACTTCATAGGGAGCGCCCAGCTCCGAGAGCGTATTGGCGACGGAGCGCAGGTTGCCAGCTCCGTAGTCCACAAGGGCGATCATAGCAAGCCCTTCGTGGAAGGGAGTTGGTCGCGCAGACTCTTGTCCTTGGAGCAAGCATACCGCAGAGCGCGAGCGAAGCACTTGAAGACGGCCTCAATCTTATGATGATTGGACCTGCCCTCCAGCACCTTCACATGGACGTTGGCGCCGGCGTGATTCGCGAAGCCACCAAAAAAGTCCTCAACCAGTTCGGTTTGCAAATCGCCGACATAACGCACACGGACGCGATCCTGATAAGCCAGCGCCGGCCGCCCGCTGAGATCGAGCGCCACCACCGCCAGCGTTTCATCCATGGGCATCACGAAATAGCCCGCACGGTTGATGCCGCGCCGGTCGCCGAGCGCCTTTGAGAATAATTGTCCGAGCACGATGCCCGTATCTTCTACGGTGTGATGCTGATCGACGTCGAGGTCGCCCTTCGCGCAAAGTGTGAGGTCAAATCCACCGTGTTTCGTAAAGAGTTCCAACATATGGTCCAGAAAACGGATTCCGGTGTGGATGTCATACCGGCCGCGGCCTTCGACGTGGAGCTTGGCCGTGATGGCCGTCTCTTTCGTCTTGCGCGAAATGGCTGCGGATCGCATTTGGTGTGCACCCGGAAGCCTTCATCCGGAGCTCTCCGATGATTCGCCCTTTCAGGGCTTCGACTGTCGAATGGCATCCACAGCACAGGCAAGAGTGACTGTGCCACCGGTGGCACAGTCACTCCTGGCTGTGCGATTCGAGTTCAGGCCTAGGCGTTTGGCCCAGGCCGTTGGCCTGGGCTGCGCTAGCTCGGCCCTTCGGGCCTCCTATCTTGCCTCGCCGGGAAGTACTGCTTCCAGTTCATTGATGCTCTCGATCACACTCGCCGCACCCTCCGACTTGAAGAGCTGAACGAGTTCACGGTAACGCAGATGGGTTTTCGGCGCGATGCCGATGAATGAGACGCCCGCAGCGCGTGCGCTGCGAGCGTCGTCAACGTTGTCACCAACGTACCAGAGCTTCCGGCCCGGCGCAGTCTCAGCGATCTTTAGCAGGCCGTCGGGAGCAGGCTTCAGATTTGCCACGTGCTCGGCGCAAATAATCGGGTCAAAGCACAGGTG
>JASHYZ010000574.1 GCA_030042795.1 Terriglobia bacterium
GCTCGACCAGGCCGCCGACCTCGCAACCGACCCGCCGGCTCTGTTCTTCAAGCTTGCGGAAAAGTTCTGGCCCGGCCCATTGACCATTATTGTGCCGGCCTCGAACAAAATTCCCCTGAAGGTCACCGGCAACACCGGTCGCGTCGCTTTGCGCTTGCCGAAGGCGCCGCTTGCCGTGGCGTTGATCGAGGCCGCCGCGCGCCCTCTCACCGGCACCAGCGCCAACCTCACCGAGCATTTGGCCTGTGCAACGGCCGAGGAGGTTGACCTGCAGATCGGCGACACGGTACCCCTGATTCTCGACGGCGGGCCAACCGGAGGAGAGCTCGCTTCCACCATTGTGGAGCTGGACGGCGATCACTGCCAGGTCCGGCGCCGCGGCCCCATCACGGAGTCGCAATTGAACGAGTTCCTCAGTTGACGTCTTCGCGGGATGCGCTGGATTTTCCAGATTTCCGTCGTAGCCTTTGCCGTTTTTGCCGCGGCGGAGTGGTCGCTCTACCGGGATATCCGCATTCAGGCAGCGCGAAACGAGGCCGCGCCCGCCGCTGCCATCGTTGTTTTTGGCGCGGCAGAATACGACGGCAAGCCGTCTCCTGTTTTTAAGGCCCGCCTCGATCACGCTTTCGATCTTGAGGAAGAGGGTTTGGCGCCGCTGGTTATCACTACGGGCGGTGGCGGTGGCGACGCGCGCTTCACTGAGGCCGGAGTCGGCCGCGACTACCTCATTCAGCAGGGCATGGCCGCGGACAAGATTCTTACGGATACCGTAAGCGATAACACCTACCAGAGCGTTCGAGCCGTGGCGCAGTTGTTGACTGCGCGCCACGCCTCCACCTGCATCGCCGTAAGTGATGGGTTCCATCTCTACCGAGTCAAGATGATGCTCGCCAAGCGCGGCATCCGCACCTATGCTTCCCCTGCTCCTGCCAGTCCCATCGAAGCCGATCCCTGGAACCGAACCTTTCACTCAATGCGCGAGGTACTGATCACCACGGCCTGGTATCTCGGCTACCGTGGCTAGCCTAGAAGAACCAAGGGCCGCTGGATCCCGGACTTCACGGCTGCACTACCTTACCCAGCACAACGGAGCCTGTTGCGCCGGTCACGCCGGGCAGATTTCCCGGAAGACCGTACAATGTGCGCTCAGCGAGGATGGCGAAGGCGATGGCTTCCTTTGCGTCCACGGGCAAACCGTAATCATCCGAAAGCTGAAGACGCAGCGCCGGAAGAAGCTGCTGCAGCCGGCCTATCAGAAAGCGATTGTGCGCACCTCCTCCCGATACCACCAGCCGGCGCAGCTTGCTGCCGGGATCAAGGCGCGGAAAGACGAATTGGGAGAAAGCGTCAGCGATGGAGCGCACCGTCAATTCCGCGGCGGTTCGAAGCAGGTCCTCGTAACGCCTGTTGGGCCTACCGAGAAAGTAACGCGTGACGAACTCAAGCCCGAACTGCTCCCGCCCGGCGCTCTTCGGCGGACGCCGCCGGAAGAATGGATGGCGCAGCACTCGGCGAAGAATGGGCTCGATCAGTTTTCCACGAGTGGCAGTCCGGCCGCCGGAGTCGTATCCTGCCCGGCCGCCCGTGAAGTGGCGCACCAAGGCGTCCATCACCATGTTGCCGGGTCCGGTGTCGAAGCCGAAAACGTCGGCTGGGCAAGCGCGTGCCGGAATGATCGTCACGTTCGCGATGCCGCCGATGTTGAGCGCGACGGCGCCTCGGTGGTCATCGGTCAACAGCAGGTAATCCACCAGGGGAACCAGCGGAGCGCCCTCGCCGCCCGCCGCCAAATCTGCCGTTCGAAAATCCGCCACCACCGGCGCACCGGCAAGATGGGCAATTACAGCAGGCTCGCCGATTTGTAGTGTGCTCGCCTGAATCTTCCCGGCTGTCGAGCCTTGGTGAAAGATGGTCTGCCCGTGCGAGCCAATCACCACTAGACGTTTCGGGTCTACGCCGGCACGGAGGCATACCCGCAGTGCCGCGCGCGCAAAGGCTTCGCCGGCGCGAAAATTGAGTTCGCTAATCTCCGCGACGTTCGTTGCACCTCCGCCGGCAATGTGAAGCAGTCTGGCGCGCAGGTCTTTCGGATAGGCGACCGTGACAAACTTCACCAACTCGACTTTGGGCCGTTTCAGAGCGCCCGTGATCTGAACGAGGGCTGCGTCCACGCCGTCCAGTGACGTGCCTGCCATCAATCCAACAGCGAGCCGCGCGCCTTGCGGCCCTGCGGCCGTCCGGTGTCTCTCCGCAGAAATCAACCCCCGCTTGGCCGAGGCATCGCTCACGCGCATTCCGAGTTTCTGAGCCGGCTTATGCATGTTGCTTCCGGAAGGTCTCAAAGTCTCGCGTCAGACGCGACACCTCACGCTCCGAAGGTTCCTTCGGCGGATGGGCCAGCCCGCGCTTGGCCTTTTGGACGCGCGCCAGCGCCTGCTGGACGCGGTCGCGGCCAAGCTTTCCGAGTTCGCTGGCTCTCTCGAGAGCGCCCAGAACCTCCGTCAGCGACTTTTCCTCCGCGGGGACCGCCAACAGATCACAGCCAGCTTCAAAGGCTCGCAGGGCGCCTTCTCCGAGGCCGATACCGGCTGAGCGGGCCGCCGCTGAAACGCCGGCCAGCGCCACGCCCTCAAACCCGAGTTTGAGCCGCAGAAGCCCTTCCACAACATGCGAAGAAAGCGAAGCCGGCCGCTGAAACTCGTAGTCGTAGGCCTTGTAAACGGCGTGGCTGATCTGAATGACCGGGAGCCTGCTGCCAAGCGCTCGATAGGGAACCAGATCCTCCTGCCAGAGCGCCGCCATGCTCCTGGCCACAACGGGTGAGGCTTGCAGCCCCTCACTTGCGCCGATGGCGAGTCCGGGAAAGTGGCGCGGGCAAGGCAGAACGCCGTGACGAGAGAGCCCGCGAACAAAACCTTCCGCCCGGCGCGTCACTTGAATCTGACCACCGCCGCTTACGGCGTTCTGCGAGGCAGATGGGTTCGCAGGCAAATCGACTGTAGGCGCAAGATCCAGATTCAGCCCCGTGATGCGCATCGCCCGGCCTACCAGATCTCCCAGTGCCTCGCTGGCCTTGTCGTCAAGGTCTGTCAGGCGCTCAGCCTGTAGCGGAGTCCCGAAGAGCCCGCACAAAGCGCCTGCGCCTTCTTCCTGCACAGCCAGAAACGGGAGCGAACCGAGCGCCTGCGCGCTCTTTCGAGCTGTTTCCCACGTCGCCGGAATTGTGCTGAGGCTCTTGAAGAATAATCCGGCAGGCGCATGACGCTGGAGCAGCCGTTCCAAGGCGTGGCTCCACTGGGCCTTCGAGACCTCCAACAGGAGCAAATGGCCAAGCCAAGCGCTCATGGTAAGTCTCGGAGGTTGCGGTTCACCGCCGGTCGCAATGGGAAGCTGTTATCGTATAAGTATATACTTGTCACAATCCTTGTGTGGTGAGAGAGTCTCAGTGTCCCACTCATTGATTCTAAAGTACATTCCAGCTTTGTTCGAATCCGAGTGCGGCCGCCCTAAGCAGCAAAAATCGCCGGGGACGGCACTCGGTACGCAACTTCCTCAGACGATACCATAGGCCCTCGACAGCCCGCCTAAGCTCCCTAACAGCGACGTCAATCCCACTCACCGCTAGGGTGGTTTGGCAACACTCGCCGTCCTTCCACATGAACACGACCTTCGACCGCTAGGCGAATAGCCTCAGAATAAATGCGGTGCTCTTCCTTCAAAATGCGCGCTGAGAGAGTCTCCACGGTGTCGTCGTCGAGCACCGGGACGACGGCCTGGCACAGAATGGGTCCGGTGTCCACGCCTTCATCTACCAGGTGAACCGTGCAGCCGGTGAACTTCACGCCGTACTCGAGCGCCTGCTTTTGGGCATCGAGCCCGGGAAAGGCGGGTAGCAGGGCGGGGTGAATGTTCAGAATGCGACCTGGAAACGCTCGCACGAAATAGGGGCCCAGCAGCCGCATAAATCCGGCCAGACAGACTACGTCCACTTGGCGCTCACGCAGGAGCGCGACCACTTCGCGGTCATAGGCATCGCGATCCTTGCCCTTTGACGGAATGGCGCGGGCCTCAAATCCCAGGGCGCGGGCGCGCTCAAGGCCGATTGCGTCCTCGCGATTGCTGATCACCACTGCAATCCGCACGGGCAGCGCGCCGGACAGCACGTTGCGGGCAATGGCTTCGAAGTTCGAGCCTCGGCCCGAAAGCAAGATGGCAAGATTTGTCATGCACGCGTCGCAGAGACCTTAAGGGACTTTACTTCAGCTATCGTCCGTCTTCAAAGACCCTGCCTCCCACATTTTATCGATATCACGCAGCAGCTCGCGAATCAAGCGCTCCCAGTCCGATTGGTCCTGAGGCTTGAATTCACACCCATATCCCTTCATGCGCTTCGGCATCGCGTTCTCGAGTACCACCCAGAGGGTT
>JASHYZ010000003.1 GCA_030042795.1 Terriglobia bacterium
CATGAAACGCGTCCCCAGAACGCGATCGCTACCACCATCGCCGTATCCACCGCCTGGCCTACAACCGTGGAACCGATAGTGCGAGTCCACAGCCAGCGGCCCTCGGTGAGAAGCTTCAGTTTGGCCAACGTATACGAGTTTACGAATTCGCCGCACCAATAGGCGACCAGGCTGGCGATAAAAATACGAGGCACGAAAGCGAACATGTGGGCAAACGCGGCTTGGTCATGCCAATCGGGATCGGGAGGCAGCAGCACGATGATTCCGCCTAGGATCGCGAGCAGCGCCATGGCGAAGAATCCCATCCAAATGGCGCGGCGTGAAGCCGCGTAGCCGTATACTTCGGTAAAGACGTCTCCGAAGATGTAGGTGATAGGAAACAGCAGTTCCGCGCCACTGATCTTGAACGGACCGATGCGGCAGATCTTCTGCGCCACAAGATTCGACACCAGCAGAATGACGACGAAGGCGAGCACCAGTGTATCGAGATACTTGTATTGGCGCATGAATTGAACCCAGCGTTTGTGCCCTGCGATTGCGGCGTCGCGTCCGTAGTGCAAGAGGCAACCCTTGCTGTGGCGGCGGCCTGCGACCGCCGTCTTCTCGGCGCTCCCTTACAGGGCAGCGCTCCGAGCGCCGCTACAGAAATGTCGTCACTTTATTCCGTAATCCTCAAAGAGGTCAGGCGCGCGTTGCCGCTGCGAGTCTGCTCTCAATGGCGGCCGCCCATTCGCGGTCCTGAATCGACGGCAGGTTCGTTCGCACGTTTTCAATTGATCCCACTCGTGCCGCTGCTGCGAGACCCAAGCCGACGCTCAGGTCGGACGCTGCCTGAGGCATGATGATGGGCCGCAGCCGTTCAAGGATGCGGCTCGTCTCTGTGGCAAGCTCGGCGGTGCCGAGCGGCACCAAGGTTGCACCTTTGCTCGCTTCCTCGATGGCCTCGCGGCGAGCCGCTTGCTCAGCCTCTGTGCCTTTGGGAAGCCGCATCGCCTTGAGCACGGCCTGGTAGCTCGCCGCGTCGCGGTCCACAGCTTCCATTAAACTCTTGCGCAGGCGTTCGAGGTGTTCAAGTTCGTTGCGGAGCGTTTCGAATTGATCTGCAAAAGCCTTCTTCTTGAGCGTCAACCGACAGACCATTTCCCCGAGAGCCGCTGCGAGCGCGCCCGCGAGCGCCGAGACGCTCCCGCCGCCCGGAGTGGGCGTGTCGGCCGCGACCACGTCTACAAAACCCTGTGCCAGGTTCGCCAGCGAGCTGGATTGTAGCTCCGCCGCGGCGATTCCCTGCCGGGCATTGAGCACGCTTTCAAGCCGATTTTCGAGAATCTGGCCGGGGTCAAAGTTCTCCACTTTCAGGTAATGAACCGCGGTATCTTCAAGCGCGCGTCGCGGAATCAACCCCACGATCTCACTGCCTTCAATGCTAACACCGGCCGCCGCGGCTTCGCGCGCCACAGCCTCGAACACTATACCGATTGACGCGGTTTCGAAATCGGTGAGGTTCATCGATACTTGAGCCAGGTTGCGGGCTTTCAGGTCCACGCCCATGGCTTTGACGCAGGCGAAACCCCCGCCTGAAGCGCGAATCTTCTTGGCAATTGATTTGGCCAGCGTCACGTCTGGTGTCGCGAGATTAATGTTGTAAGCGATCAGAAACTTGCGCGCGCCCACCACGGTGGCGCCCGCCGTCGGGTGTAACCTGGGTCCCTCGGGACCGAAGTCGGGACGGCGATCGGGATTGGTTCGAACCTCCTCGCGAACGCCTTCAAATTGGCCGCGCCGGATGTTCTCAAGATTGCGGCGCTCGGGCATGCGCGCTGCCGCTTCGTACAGATAGGTTGGAACTGCAAAGCGCCGCCATGCCTGCTCGGCAACCCATTCAGCGATGCGAACGCAATCCTCGAGCGCAACCCCGCGAACCGGGACGAAGGGCACAACGTCCGCAGCTCCCAGTCTCGGGTGCGCGCCTTGGTGCTGGTTGAGATCGATCAGCTCCGCAGCCTTGCCGATACCGCGCAGGGCAGCCTCGCCGATGGCTTCGCGGGTGCCAACCAGCGTGATCACGGAGCGATTATGGTCCGCGTCCATCTCCCGGTCGAGCAGATACACGTCCGCTCCCGACAACAAGGCTTGAATGATCGCGTCAACCTTGCTCGCGTCTCGCCCTTCGCTAAAATTGGGAACGCACTCGACGAGGGTCTGCATCAACGTCCCTCACCAACCATCTCGGCTGCTGTTTGCCTGGAACAAACCCGATGCGGCTGGGCGTCTCCGTGTTGAGAAGCTTCTCGGCACAGAGATCGCGGAGAGCTTTGCTTGCGACTGAGGCGCATTCGGCTACGCGCATCCTCTCCCCCCAGAGGGAGTCGGGTGTGATCCTACGAAATCTCCCGGCGGCCTTCGATGGACTTTACCATGGTGACCTCGTCCGCGAATTCCAGCTCCGAGCCCACGGGAATACCCATCGCAATGCGCGTTACCCTCACGCCCAAAGGCCGGATGAGCTTCGAAAGGTAGACTGCGGTGGCTTCGCCTTCCACATTGGGATTGGTGGCCACAATCAGCTCGCGCACCTTTCCGTCTTTGAGGCGGTCGATCAAACTCTTCAGCTTGAGTTGTTCCGGTCCGATACCCTGCAAGGGAGAGAGGCTGCCGTGAAGAATGTGATAGAGCCCGTGAAACTCGTGCGTGCGCTCGATGGAAAGGGCGTTGTAAGGAGTTTCCACCACGCAAATCACGGACGGGTCGCGGTTCGAGTCTGAGCAGAAGGCGCAGGAGTCGGCATCCGAGAGGTTGTTGCAGATCGCGCACAGCTGCAGCTTGTCTTTGGCTTCGATGAGCGCCGCGGCCAGCCGTTCCACGTTCTCGCGCGGACCGCGCTCGAGATGGAAGGCAATGCGCTGCGCGGACTTCTGGCCGATGCCCGGAAGCCGCTTTAGTTCATCGATGAGCCGCGCCAGCGGTTCGGGAAAGTCCTTCATCTCAGGTCCTGCCGTACCCTCAGAGAGGCGCTCCCGGCGCCAAGGCAAAGCTTACCGCAGTCCCAAGCGTAGAGGTTTGCATCTTCTGCGTGAAATCAAAAAGAAGCGGAAACCAGCGGTGGAGGAGGTGACTCGGGAAGCCCTAGCCTCTGCTGTAGCTCGAGTCAGGACAGCCCAGCGAGCCCGGAAATGTTCAGCCCGCTCGCCAGGCTGCCCATGCGGCTGGTCAGTTGTTCGTCCACGCGGCGGGTAGCCTCATTTACGGCGGCCAGAACCAAATCCTGCAACATCTCGGCATCCCGGCTGGCGAAGACTTCGGGATCAATCTGCACGACCACCAGTTGCTTCTGGCCGTTCATCCTGACGGACACCATTCCTCCGCCCGCTGAGGCTTCCACCACCAGGTCGTCCAGTTGCTTTTGCAGTTGCTCCTGCATCTGCTGGACCTGCTTCATAATCTGTTGCATCTGTTGCAGGTTTTTCATGGCTTCGTCCCCCAAAGATCTTCAACATCCAACCAGACACACTCGAATTGCTGCTCGAAGGCCTTCACCAGGGCGTCATTCCGCGCCCGCTCGCGCGCTTCCGGAACGGCGTTCCCTTGCTTCGTCTCCACATCCTGAAGAGTAACACGGATGGTGACCGCCTGTCCGAGCACTTGCGCGCAAGCCTCCTGGAGCGCTTGCTGATTCTCTTTGCCATTCAGCACATCGGCCCAGAAGCTGCCGGAGTTCTGTCTGGAATACATGAAGTGAGCCACACCGTTTTCGAAGCGCCATCCGGTGACGTGCTCAAGACAACTGCTCACAAATTTGCGGGACTGGTCAAACAAGACCTTCTTGACCTCAGACAATCGTGGGTCTTGCACGGCGCCTTCGGCGACAGGCGCGGGCGCCGCAGCCGGAGCCGCCCCGGAAGACACTGACCTTTGTGAATACCCACCAGACGTATGACTCGACGGAGGGCTCGCTTGCCGACTGGGAGCGGAAGGCGCAAAGGAACCCGCTGTCGCCGCAGAAAGTGGAGCTCTCACTGCAACAGGTGTGGCGCGCTGCGGAGACTCAGGTCTCGATTGCGGAGGCGAGACTTGCGTTTTGTCGCTGGCAAGGTCTTTGAGTTCTGCCAGCAATCCCTCGAGCGATATGAGACGCCGCGCGTGAACCAGCTTCAGGAGGGCGAGTTCCAGGTGGAATCGCGGCTCAAGAGCGTAGCGCAGCTCGCTTTGGGCGCGCAGCAGAATCTGGAAGAATCTCACCCAGTCTTCTTCAACCAGCCCTTTGGAGAGTCGCTCCAAGGACACGCGAGCATCGCTCGGCACTTCAAGCAGGGGGCTCGCGGTGCCGGCGCTGCGGGCGATCATCAGGTTCCGAATGAAGTGTGTCAACTCGCCGAGGAAAGCTGCCGGCTCATGCCCCTCCGAAGCCAGCCTTTGCACCTGGCCCAGCACCCGTTCAGGATCTGTCGCAATGATAGCTTCCACCATCTCGCCAAGGAACTTCGCCGGCACAATGCCCAGCAGCCTCTGCACCTCGGCTTCGCTGAGCTTCTCGCCGCAGCCCGCGATCACCTGATCCAGCAGCGAGAGCGCGTCGCGCAGGCTCCCGGCCGCGGCCTCCGCCAGCACAGCCAGTGACCCTTCGTCGACTTCAATCTTCTCGGCTGCGCACACTTCCCTGAGCCTCGAAACCACCTCGGAGTATTCGAGCAGGCGAAAAGCAAAATGCTGGCAGCGCGATTGAATCGTGGTGGGCAGCTTGTGTGCTTCGGTGGTGGCCAGAATGAAAACGCATCTTGGCGGCGGCTCTTCCAACGTCTTCAGCAACGCGTTGAACGCCTCGCTGGTGAGCATGTGCGCTTCGTCGATGATGAACACCTTGTAGCGGTCGCGGGCCGGCAGGTACCGGGCGGTTTCGCGCAGCTCGCGAATTTCATCGATGCCGCGATTGGAGGCGGCGTCAATCTCGATGACATCCACGGAGTTGCTGCTGGCGATGTCGCGGCAGGAATCGCACACGCTACAGGGCGTGACGGTGGGCCCGTTTACGCAGTTCAGCGCTTTAGCCAGGATGCGGGCGCTGGTGGTTTTGCCCACGCCGCGTGCGCCGGAAAAAATGTAGCCGTGCGCCACACGGTTGTGCAGGATGGCGTTCTTCAACGTGTCGGTGACGTTGCGCTGCCCCACCACGTCATCGAATGTCTGCGGCCGGTACTTGCGCGCGATCACTTGATAAGACATGGACTAAGGTTAACAGCTCACAGTCGACAGTCAAAAGTCGCAAGTGCGAAACCCGAACTGCCGACTGTGAACTATCGACTGTTGACTTGCCTTTTGGGCGCCAGACTTCGGGTGACTGCGGCACACGGAGAGGCTCGCTACCGTTGCTTCCTTCCGGACCTGGCGGGGTTCACGAGCATCCGTCGCACAGCGCCCGAAGCCTGACATACATGGCCTTGCGGCTGGCCAACCTTGCTACACCAAGAATGGTAGCACGCCCATCGCTCCAGGCGGAAGGAGTTGATTCAAGCCGTGACGCACTTTGGTAACTGAGGCGGAACTCAGCAACATAGGTCTCACACCAAGGCGCAAGCCGTAAAGGCCGCAAGCAAATCAAGGGAGTTGCACCTTGCGTTTAGTGGTGCAGTCCGGTGTAAAGCGGCTTTACGCTGCCTTTTGGCAGGGCAAACTTGCCCCTGCAACTTTACGTACTCCCCCTGACTGCATCAGAAAGGGCAATCAGGGGTAAAGGTATGGAATATTTAGAACATTACGAACGTTCGGCCTAAATCATAAATTGGCTATTGACAGCCCGCTTAGCGCTCTGATAAATAAACTCTCCGCAGGGGGGACAAGCAAAGCCGGGAGTGACAGCCGCGGCTTTTCAAGGAGGGGTAAGGGCGCCCAGAGTTGACCGGACGTTCCGTGATGCTCTTGGCTACTTGGCAATCTCCAGCAGGCTGGGCGACTTCTTCCGCAGTCTGCTGGATCCTTTGGTTCCTGAGCGTTGGGGCAGGTTGAGCGGCGTGCCCAAACGAGGTTAACGGATTGACCATGTTTTCCCGCGACGCCTTGCTTGCCAATCCCACCGCGCTGTTGTAACGCTTAGGTATCAGCTTTTCACCAGGGCTTTGGCCTTTTTGTTGTCGATCTTCTCTCAAGTAACCTTAGCTTGCCCGCGAAGGGCGTTGCGGCCATCCCACAGTAGTCCCACAGGTGAACCTGGCAGTACCCCGATAAAGCGGCGCACCTCGCTCGAAGAGAGTGGGGAGCGTGGGCTCGGGTCACGACCTCGCAAAGTAGTGACAACTGAAGGGGGAGGTGGCGCCTGCCTGGCAAGGCCGCAGGAGATCCTTACCCTTCTCGGCCCGCGAAGCTCGGTACCGCCTATTCCGTAATCGTGCGAAATCGACTCACGAGTAGCCCACCCTCGCGATGGGAGGGTTCAGTGTGCTTCCCCTGCGAGCACGGCGCGGCGAAGCCCGGGTTTGGGATTGCCCGCTACTGTTTCTCGCCCTGTAAGGCGGAACAGGCTGCATTACGAATACGCTGCCAACTGCAGAAAGGAGACTTAATGTACGCAAGAATCATGGCCAAGTTTGTGGTCTTATTAGTTACAGGTCTTGTATTTCATACCAACTGTGGGGGTCAGCAATCGAGTTTGCTCCTCAAAGCTCGTCAGACGTGCACGGGCACGGGTCCTTACCCGTGCGCGAGAACTGATCTCAACATTCAACAAGAATCTGAGCCTCCTGGCTGGAGCTGGGACCCGCCCGCCAATACCGTCCAGAATGATCCCGACTTCGGGTCGCCGATTCTGCGGGTGACGGATAACAACACGCTCACCTCGCCGTCCTGCTTTAACCTGCCCTCCACCGGAAACAGCAATCTTACTGTCCCGGCGTCGCCGGCAGTAAACGCGTTCAGCTCCGATGACCAGTGGATTCGTGTCTCTGATCAGTGGGGTGACGACTGGCTGATGAGCTTCAATCCGTCGGTCCTGCAGGTAGGATGCGCCAAGGTTGCCGCCACCTACGGCGGTCAGCTACCCTTAGCCAACGGAAGCTTCGGTAGGACGAAATCCGACGCAGGCAAGTATTTTGGTGTCGAATCCCGTCATATCCTCGCTGAGTATGACGTCACGCAATACGCCAACCCTGCCAATCTTCCGGTGACGGTCATGGACCTGAGTCAATGTTCCGGCTTGTCTTTTCTGGGAAATCTTCCCAATAAAACCACGGAATGGTCGCCTTCGCTTTCGCTCAGTGGAGGCGATACCCGCATGATGTACGCCTTCGGTCCCATACAGAATGAGGGCTGGCTGGCTGTCGTATACGATCAAAGCTTCCAGAAGTGCGGTTGGGTTGATCTCAGGACTGGGCAAATCGGGGGCAATCTGTGGCCAGACGGCCAGATGAGCGGTGCTTTCCCGCTGAATTTCAATGAGAATGGCGGTCCGGCGGTTCCACTCCCATCGTCCAGCTCGACCTCAGGTGGCGGCCTAGTCCCGGGCCACAGTTATAAAATACAGTACTCCTTGGCCTACGAGACGATTCAGAACGGCGAGGGTGAGAGTGCAGCTTCGCCAGTGCAGTTGATCACGTTAGGCAGCGGCAACAACGCCATCACCCTCCCCAGCCCCGCTCCCAGTGCCAACGATTCGATGGTATGGACACACTATAACATCTACGCCTGCGACCAGACCGCTAGCCCGGGATGCACACCGACGCTCCAGTCGGCTGGTAACCTCGGCTGCACAATGAGTGCGCCTGTTCCTACCGCCACCGTGGTTGGAAGCACGGGATCGACCGCTTATAACTACATCGAGGAGGCTGTGGGTCCGAATTGCAACACTTGGGGATCCATTGCGGTCGGAAACGGTCCCCAGACTCTTAGCACCACCAACTACATTACGGTGACCGCCGGCGCGGTATCCGGTGCTTCACGCTTTCGCCTGATCACCGGGAACTGGGCAAGTGGTACGGCCACCGTGGATCAAGGGTATCTTCCGGGAGAGATTTATGACTCCGCGCGCACCGGCTCGCAGAACGACAACGGGAATGAGATTATCTTCCTAAGCGCCGTGGGGACGATTCCTGCCGGAATCACCTCCACTCTGCAGGCCATCACCGAAGGGGGTCCGCAACCTCCGACTGTGAGCACGCTCGGGATTTTCCTCCACGGCCAGTTGATGTCTCTAGACGGAAACTGGGTCCAATGGGGACAGGTGGCACTGAACGGTTCGGCGATCTTTTGGAACCTTGGCTCGCCCACCTCAGAATGGTGCAACCTATACGCGGCCGACGAGAATCCACCTGACTCTTACGTGGGGTGCGACGGTCATGCAGCAATGGGGTACCAGGGGCCGATTTTCAATGGTGGCGTACCAGGCCAAGTTGACCTGAACTATGACGAGAACTGGCGGCCTTTTACGGACATTCACAGCCTTGACGTTCCCGAGGGCTCAGTGGTGAGGATGATCACTAATTTTCCGGCACTCGATCCGGTGTGCGGTGTTGATTATTACGACCAGCACCAGTCATGGAACCTAAACCATGGCCTCGGTGACCTCAGTAGCCCGTTTCTGGTCTCGACCGATGCGGCCAATACCTCTTCGTGCCAGACTCCCACCTATATCGGCCGCGCGTGGGCTCGAGAGATTTACATGGTCGACCCCAGCACCGGGATCGTTTACCGCATCGCTCATCATCGCGCTTCGGGCACCTCTCACTGGCTCGCTAACTGCTCGGTGAGCCCATATTGCGAATCGGATTTTTACCATACTAGCTTGGCGAA
>JASHYZ010000575.1 GCA_030042795.1 Terriglobia bacterium
TCAGGCGGCGATCCGCATGCGACGCGCTTTGAGCCGGGTGTCTACCAGCACTTGAAGAATGTTGCCGAGGGGCGCGCCACCAACTACGGCAGTGTCGGCAAGTCATTGTTATATAAAGAGATACAGCGCGAGTCGGCAACCGGGCCGACGGATGTGGCGCATGCGGCGGCAACCGTGACCCAAGCCGATGAGCATCATTTGCCATCGCCGGCGTCGGCGCCGCCGGCTAGGGCCGAAAGCTACCACGCGGACCATCTCAACGCTGCTTTCGCTACCGTCTCGGCGCCAGCGCTGTCCGTGCTCGAGGATGCAGCCATCCGCCGGCTCGCAACCTCCTGGGGACTCACCCAGATTATGGGTTATCACATGCTCGGCCGGCCGGAGCCCGTGGAGAAGCTATGCGACCCGGCGTTTCACTACCGCATGGCAGCTCAGATGATCGAAGAATTTGCCGTCCGTTTCCACCTCGACCCACAACGTGACTTTGAGGCGCTGTTTCGCTGCTGGAACACGGGCCGGCCCGACGGGAAGACGTTTGACCCCGCGTACGCGGAGAAGGGAATGCGGCGCATCGAGATTTGCCGCCAGTTGCTGGCGGGGTCGCCGGCTGAAGGGCAGCGAGCGTAGAGACGATTGTGTTTGCGCAACCGGCCCAGAGCACGGAAGCTGACGCAGCGGTTCAGATTGAAGCGGAGCAATGAGTTGATGGTGGTGGAGAAGCGCACAGAGCACGGATGCTGTCGTAACGGTTCGGGTTGAAGGGCGATGCGGCGTTTTCGAAATTTGAGATTTGAAATTGGGGATTTGAGATTGGAGATTTGAAATTGGAAATTTGAGATTGGAGATTGGAGATTGGAGATTTCAAATCCGAGATGCTGCTGGCGCAAGGGCGCTGAACGCGACGCGAATCTGACCTGCGCTGCGAATCTGACCCGCGCTGCCTGAACCTGAAGGTGGACACTTTGCCGCAAGACCTCGAACGTTACATCGTGCTGTGGGGTCCGGGGATTCTGATCCTGGTTGTGTTTGCCTATGGGTTTATGAAGCTCGCCTATCACTGGATCGACCGGACGATGGATATGAAGCACCGGCAGATGGATAGCGCCTTTGACATCGCGCGCGACTACGTGGGCCAGCTCTCCGGCGCCTCCAAGACGCAGGCCGAAGCGCTGTCGCGCCTGGCCAGCGCGGTGGAGCACCGCGACTCGCTCGAAAGCTATGAACACCAGGAGATGCTGATTGCGCTTAAGGCCTTGCACCGCAACGTCGAGGATCTCACGTCCCAGGTCCGAACACCGGTAAAGGCCTCGAGTTGAAATTCCGAGCTTCAAAAGCCGAGGGGAATCACGCGAATGGCCACATCGCTGCGCCAGAAAGAACTGATTCGAGGAAAGGCGCTGTACTACCTTCATCTGATCTATCCGCAGCAGGCCACCATGCAACTGTTGCAGGCCGAGCTCGACTACTTCGGATACCCGATCCCTATCGAGGAGCTGAGTTTTCACATTGCCTACCTTCAGGAGAAGGGGTTGGTGGACATCGAAACGGTGCGCGGACCTTATTCGCATCGCAGCGTGAGTCTGGTCAAGATCACTGCGCGCGGTATTGACCTTCTCGATGGGCGGCTGCCGCCTGATGACGGGATTTACCTTGAGCCGCCGAAGGGGTAGGAGCCAGGTGTCAGTGTGAGTTCGGAGTTTTGGAGTTATTCAGTTCGGAGTTAAGACAACCTCGAACTGAAAAACTCCCAACTCGCACCGGCGCCTGGACGTGGCACCTGAAAGTGGGAGCGGCTAGCTTGGGTAATTGGATGATGTTGGCACCGATTGATGTACCGAGTCAGGAACTACGCGACCCGTTCGCGCGTGATCCGGCCTTTGCCGGGCACGGGGAACCTACGCCGGCCTTGGAAGACCCGATTGTGGGTGAGATCGAGCCTGCGGTGGTTTGCTACCCGGATGAGCCGGCCGGCGCGCTGCCGGATGGCGAACCGGCTCAATTCCTGGACGCGCCTGCCACGCAAAAGCTTGACCCGGGCTGCCCAGGTGTTACCAGCGGTGAAATTCTTCGCCACCGGTCCCGGCGCACCTCCGGAGCGCGGCACGTCCGGCTCCCCCAGTTCGTTCAAGCTCTGGCTGAGCAGATGCTCGCTCAGGGCGCCACCGCCGAGGAGACGGCGAAGGCGGCGCGGGAGTGTGGCTTTTCGAAGGTTACGGTCGCCAAGGTTAATCGCTGGCTGTCACAGGATAAAGTTGCGCGCGAGCGCATCATCCGGCGGCAGGTAAAGATCGCTCGTGATTTGCAAACCTCCCTGAACTCGGCCGAAGTCTCGCCCGATGCTCTTCGCGCTGACGCGGCGCGGCTTGGGGAGCGCGCGGAATCGGCCGCGGTTGGAGACTCCTCTGCCGCTGACGTTCAGGACCTGGCGGCGATCCATCGCTCCTTACGGGCGCAACTGCAAACCGAGAATGACACGCTGAAGCGCAGGGCAAAGCGCCTCGAAGCTCGCAAGGCGTACCTGGCGAAGCGCATCGAGAACGCTCAAATGCGCTTGGATCACGCGCGGCTGCAAGTGGTAGAGCGGCGCCTGGGCGACCTTCGGCATGCGTTGGAGGACAGCGAGCCTCCCGAGCAGAAGCCAGGCGGGTCTGTGTTCGCGGAAATTGTCAGCAGTCTTTGCCAGCTTCTGAAGATCGGCGACTGAGCATCGGGTGATCGGGTGATTGAAGGATTGAGTGATTGAAGGAGTGAGTCATTGGGTGATTGCATGATCGGAAGAGCAAATGCGGTAGACGGAACCCATAATCAGGCGATTGGGCTGTCGGGCGGTACTTTTCAATCGCCCGATCACCCGATGGCCCGATGGCCCGATTCTTCGACGAAAGGGACATAACCGATGGATTCGTTAACGGGTCACGTGAAGCACGAAGCCGAACGCGGCGTGATGCTGAAAATCCTGGTGGAATGGGGCCTGGAGTGGATGCCGTATCACGAGCTTCGCATGCAGTTGGCGAGCCGTCTCGGCTATCGCATTCCTGACACTGAGCTGAGGTTCCAGCTTAATTACCTCACCCAGGGAGGATACGCCGAAACCAAGCAGCTCCGCGCCGGCCGCTCGGATATCGAGCTGCTGGCCATTCGCGGCACAACCAAAGCGGTGGACTTGCTCGAAGGGCGTGTAGCCGCGGACCCGGGGATTGGGGTGTAGGGATCGGGTGATTGAGCGATTGAGTAACTCAGTACCCAGTTAAAAGGCGATGGTGACCAACGCGATTCAATGTCAGTTCTCGGTGACGAGCTATCCGCAAATCGGAGACGGGAAGAATAACTTTCGGTCCCGGCAGGACTTCAAGTGGGAAGTGGCGGACGGGCGGGTGGTGAACTGCCGGTGGTGCGTGGTGAGTTGCAGCGGAGCCGGCACTTTGCTCGATTTCAGATGGCCGGATTCTGAGGTTAACGCGAACTGTTCCTGGTCTGTGGCCGGATACAAAGGCCCTGGAATGGCGGATTGAAGGATTGAGGGAATGAAGGATCGAAGGATTGACTGATCGCATGATCGAAGAAGCCAAGGCCGGTAGAGACGGCGATTCCCTGGTTCAGACGGAAATGGCGCGTTCTAGGTCTGCTCAATCCGTCGATCCCTCACTCCTTCAATCCCTCATTCCTTCATTCCGACAGCTCTCGTCCGGGACTGGCGAGTATTTGGGAAACTCTTCCGCCTCCTCGGGGTTTCCGGACCCAGTCCCGGAGGGGAGGAGAGTCATCGGGCCATCGGGTAAATGGGTGATCGATTGATTGAGTGATTGAAGGATTGAAGGATTCAAAAATGTCTGATCCGAGCAATCTGATAGCTGAAAGAGCGAAAGTCAGCGAAGATAGCGCTTCGTTCGCTGAATCGCAAATCACCAATTTGCCATTCACTCAAGCACTCAATCACCAATCACAAATCGCCCGGTCTCCCGATCACCCGACGGCTCAATCACACGATGCCTCCCAATCGCCCGATGGCCAGATCACCCGATCACCCGATGAAGCGAAGCCGCTGGCGTCGGCCACGGTGGAGGACCTCGAGGGTCCTTGGATTCTGCTCAAGGTGAAGGCGCTGGGAGAGCTTCTTCCGGCTGCCGGTCACAGGCTCGAAGAGGATCTGGACGCGATGCGGATGCCGAACCAGATTTCCGCATATTTGCTGCAGGAGTACGGCGTGCGGTTATCGGAGCTGGAAGTTAGCCGTTACGGCGCGTGGTTGCCGCACATCCGCCGGGACGCGCTGAGGAAGGCAGAAGAGCAGGCGGAGCGTAATGTTCGGGAAGCCAAAGAACGCATGAAAAGGCGGCGCAAATGAGGTCATTGGGTGATCGGGCCATCGGGTGATCGGGTGATTGAAGGATTGACTCATTGAGGGATTGAGTCAATGAATCAATGAATCGGCGAGTCAATGGATGAAGCGGTCACGAACCAAACCGGAAAGCGGGAAATCCGCAGAAGACGCTCCGCCCCAGCAGCAGGAAAGTGAAGCGGGCGTTTCGCTTCAGCGCGAGATTATCCGGGAAATGGCCAAAAAAGCGCGGCAAATGTACGAAGATGCGCGGAGCAACCCAAACTCTGAAGCCAGTGAGATGGTTCACATTCTTCTGTTCACTCAGTTGGTGAACATGGAGGAGCAGCTTCCGGAGAAAGACCTCAAGCAGCTTTACGGTGAACAGTTCCGCCGTCATCGCCTTCAGAAGGATCTCGAAATGGCGAAGTACAACGCGAAGCG
>JASHYZ010000576.1 GCA_030042795.1 Terriglobia bacterium
CCCGAGGTCATGCGGTCAAGGCGATGGACGATTCCGGGTCTTAAGTCGCCCGCGGCGCGAGCCAGAGTTCCGATGTGGTAGAGGAGTGCGTTGACCAGCGTGCCTGAGCGTACCCCTGCCCCCACGTGAACCACCATTCCCGCCGGCTTGTTCACCACCAGCAGGTCATCGTCTTCATAAACGATCTCAAGCGGCAACTCTTCAGGCATGGCCCGCAGCTCATGCCGCGCCGCGCGAATGGTAATGCGGTCGCCGGCTGCCACCGTTTCGCCAGCCTTGTATATCGTTCGGGAGCCGACAGACACTGAACCTGACCGGATCTGTTGCTGCACCTGGCTGCGGCTCCAGTCCGGCATCTGGCGTGTTAGGAAGACGTCAAGGCGAACGCCGGCATCTGGCGGCTCGGCGACGAAGGTGCGGGTTTCGGACATGGGAAAGCAGGAGGTAAGAAGCCAGAAACAAGAAGCCAGGAGCCAAGAACCAAGAACTAGGAACTAGGAAACCACTCTTACGTGCTGGAGTTTCCGATAGCGTTACAGCTAGAACTTGCGAGTGCCTTACTTCTTCTGAAGTTGCGAACTCCTGCTAAACCGTTATACGCGTCGAGACGTGAATTTTGTTCTCGTTTGCGTTCCGCGGTTGTAGGGCTGACCCTTGGGTCGGCCTTGGCCGGGGCAAGCCCCGGCCCTACATCGGATACCAAGGGTGGAGCCCTTGGCTAGTTAGCCCTCGTCGTCTTGCTTGCCTCTTCTGACTTCTTGCTTCTTACTTCTGGCTCCTTGCTTCTGCCTTCTTCACTTTGACCACATCACCCGCACGATCAGCAGGCACGCGCCTACCACGATGGCACTGTCTGCTACATTGAACGTGTACCAGTGGTAGTTGCGAAAATAGAGGTCGAGAAAGTCGACCACGCGTCCGTAGCGGATGCGGTCGGCCAGGTTGCTGAGGGCACCACCCAGGATCAGCGAGAGCCCGAGGCCTGCCTGCCAATCGAGCCTTCGGCTTCGCCAGACGACGCTCACTACCGTAGCAATTAGCAGCGCTGACACAACCACGAGAAATGCCGTCTTCCATGGCGCCGGTGAGTCTGCAAAAAGGCCGAAGGCCGCGCCGGGATTCTTGGTGTTGGTTAGGTTGAAAAAGTGCGGGATGACGGTAACAATCGAGAACGGCGGAATGCGGCTCTCCACCAGACCTTTCGTTACCTGGTCGAGCACGAAGACGCCAGCGGCGATCAATGCGTAGGCAAGGCGGGGGAGAGTTCGCACGGGAACGAGAACATTATCGGGCATCGGCAGCGTGATTGTCGTTTTCGAGTTCTGGATTCCCGCTTTCGCGGGAATGACAGGTTTCGTGTCTTTTCCGCATTCCTGACGCCTCCCAATCCCCAGTAGCGGTCATTCCCGCGAAGGCGGGAATCCAGGGATGCTATTCATTTCGTTCCGATACTGAACGAACTACTCCGCAGCGGACTCAATCTCGCGCAGCGCCTCCGAGCAGCGTTCGCATACCTCCGGATAGTCAACGTCTTCGCCCACCTGCTCCGAATAGTTCCAGCAGCGGACGCACTTTGCGCCACTGGCCTTCTCCACGGCGACCGTCAAATTATGCGGGGCTGCCTCTGTTGAGGACGTCGCCGCGCCTCCGGAAGCACCGTCGGATGGAGCGTCGAAGGCGCTCTCGATGGCCACTTGAGACACGATAAACAAGAAGGGCAGGAAGCTTCGATATTGTTCCAGCAGCAGTGTGGTGGCGGAGTCCGCCCGCAGGCGCACCCGGGCTTCGAGCCCGCCACCAATTAGCTTTTCCTGCCTCGCCGTCTCCAGAGCTTTCAGCACTTCGTTGCGAATCGCGATTAGCCTAGGCCAATTGGATAGCCTCTCCAGATACTGGTGCGGAACGTCTCGGCGTACTTCGTCAGCAGAGGAAAAACTGGAACAATGGACGCTCCCCTCGCGGCCGGAGTTGCCGGGCAAGTGCGACCACACTTCTTCCGCGGTGAAGGTCAAAATCGGGGCCAGCGCGCGAGCCAGCGCATCGGCGATGCGATAGAGGGTCCACTGCGCGGCCCGCCGCCGCGTCGAGGCGGCGGGAGCCGTGTAGAGGCGGTCTTTCAAGATGTCGAAGTAGAAGGCGCTCAAGTCAACCGTTGCAAAGTCGTAGAGCGTGCGATAGACGCGGTGAAATGCGTAGTCCTTGTACGCCGCCTCGACTTCGGCCAGTACGTCCGCGGTACGCTGCAGCGCCCAGGCGTCAATCTCTTCGAGCGACTCTGAATGCACGGCGTCCCGCACCGGGTCGAAGTCATACAGGTTTCCCAGGCAGTATCGGAACGTGTTGCGCAGCTTTCGATAAGCTTCCGACAAGCGGTCAAGAATCTGCTGCGAGAGCACCACGTCCTCGCGGAAGTCCACGGAAGCCACCCACAGGCGCAGAATCTCGGCGCCGTGCGTGCGAATCACGTCGTTTGGGTCAATGCCGTTCCCGAGCGACTTTGACATGGCGCGGCCCTGAGGGTCGAGCGTCCATCCCACCGTCAGTACTTCGCGGAAAGGGGCTGCGTGGTTTGTGATCATGCCGATCAGCAGCGAGCTCTGGAACCACCCGCGATGTTGATCGCCTCCTTCGATGTAGACGTCGGCCGGCCAGGGAAGATCGGGCCGGCGGCCCAGAACGGCGTAGTGGCTCGACCCGGAATCGAACCAGACGTCGAGAATGTCTGTTTCCTTTCGAAACTGCGCGCCGCCGCAGGACGGGCACTTGGTGCCGGGCGCAATCAAATCCTCAACGGGATGCGAGAACCACGCGTCGGCGCCCTCCTTACGGAAGAGCTCGATCGCCGGCACCGCCGCCTTTGAATCCATGAGCGGATGCCCGCAGGGCTCGCAATAAAAGACGGTGATAGGTACTCCCCAGGCGCGCTGCCGCGACACACACCAGTCCGGCCGCGACGCCACCATGTTGCTGATGCGGCCCTCACCCCACCCCGGTGACCATTGAACTTTCTTGATTACCTCGAGCGTCCGCTGGCGCAGCTCGCTGTGATCCATACGAATAAACCACTGGTTGCTGGTGCGGAAGATCACGGGCTGATGGCATCGCCAGCAGTGGGGATACGAGTGATCAAGCGCGTGCGGCGGCCCCACCAGTGCGCCCCGCGCCCTCACCAGGTCAATGATAGCTTCGTTAGCCTCAAACACCGTCTTTCCGCGGTATTCCGGGAGGCCCTC
>JASHYZ010000577.1 GCA_030042795.1 Terriglobia bacterium
CAGCGCCAGTGACGCCGGTACCAGCACAACCATGAGGAGGGCAAACCCAAAGTGGTTAAAGCCATGCCAAAACCACGGTAACGACTTCCAGTTGAGGAATACCATGAAGTCGGGCAGGACCGGATTCCCGTACACACCCCTCGGGCCGATCTCTCGCATGAGATACATGCCCATGGCGTACCCTCCCAGCGCAAAGAAGGCCCCGTGCCCGAGGCTCAGAATGCCGCAGTATCCCCAGATCAAATCCACCGCCAGCGCCAGCAGGGCATAGCACATGTACTTGCCCACCAGCGTGAGGCCATAGGCGGAGACGTGAAAGGGCGATGAGGGGGGTACAACCAGATTGAGGATAGGAACGGCGATGGCCACCAGGGCGATCCCGCCCATATACCATCGAGTGGCCCAATCGATCTCGCCGCCGTTCCACAATTTGAAGTAACGCATACTACTGATTTTCCGCTGCACGGCCGGTTTGCGGGAACAGGCCGCGTGGCCGGATCTGAATAAACAGAATGAGCGCCACGAGTACGAGGATCTTTGCCAGTACGGCTCCGGAATAGGGTTCCAGGAGTTCGTTCACGACTCCCATGGACATGCCACCTACCATCGCACCCCAAAGATTTCCGACGCCTCCAAAAACAACCACCAGGAAAGAATCGACGATGTACGACTGCCCCAAGTTCGGGTTCACATTCGTCAACTGACTCAGGGCTACACCGGCGACACCGGCAATGCCAGAGCCAAGTCCGAAGGTCAGGGCATCAATCCACGCGCTGCGAACACCCATTGCCCTGGCCATGGCGCGGTTTTGGGATACAGCTCTGATTTCGAGCCCGATGCGCGTACGCTTCAACACCATGAGGAGAGCTGTGAAGATCAATGCGGTGAAAATGACGATGTAGAGGCGATTGTAAGTAATGGAAAGTGCCTCGTTCAGTTGCAGCGTGCCACTCATCCAACTCGGGGTTACAACGGAACGGTTAAGCGCTGTAAAAATCGAGCGCACAAGTTGCTGTAGGATCAGGCTGACTCCGAAGGTGGCCAGCAGCGTCTCCAGCGGCCGCCCGTAGAGAAAGCGAATGACGGTGCGCTCGATAAGAATGCCCGTCAGTCCTGCCACCAGGAATGCGGCCGGAACCGCCACCAGGATCGAGGCGCCGATGTGTCCTGGCATCGCCAACTGGACAACATAGGTGGTGTAGGCGCCGAGCATCATCAGCTCGCCGTGCGCCATGTTGATAACTCCCATAACGCCAAACGTAATCGCGAGGCCGATGGCAACCAGCACCAGCACGCAGCCAAGGCTAAAGCCAAAGAAAAGGGTCTGAATCCCGGAATAAGCTGTGCGCCAGCGATTGATGGAGTTAACCGCGGACGCGGCTGCCTTCCGGACGCGCTCATCGGATTCCACAAAGCTGCCGTCGGAGGATTGCTCCAGCAGACTCTCCAGTTTGTTTCGGACCTCGGGGCGAAGGCTTTGGCGCAGGGTGGAAATAGCGGCAAGCTGCGCCTGGGCGTCTGAGCTATCCAGTCCGGCGAGCGCTAGAGCCGTGGCAATTTCCCGTTTGACTGCCGAATCCGTTTCCACACTACTGCGCTCGCGTAACATCTGGAGGTTTCCTTCACTTAAATTCTGCTCAATGTCTCGCACGGCTTCCAAGCGGACTGAGGCATCCGGGCTCGACAACCCGAAGCGAGCCAGCGTGGTCTGCAACACGCGCCGCAAATGATTGTTGGTCACGATCTTGGTTAAGCCATCCGTGGAAGCGGAACCGGCGTCTTTCAGGGTGAGCGGATCGATGAGTTCGAGCGACGTTGAGTCCTCTTGCTCAGCCGTCTTGGAAATGAAGACCTTCTGATCCTGGTTGCGATAGTAAAGACGATCTTCGAGGAGGGCAGTGAGGACGGCACGGGCGCTCGGATGACCGCTTCGGCCGAGCTGGTCCACAATATTCGCCTTGTCAGCGAATGTCGCGTCGCGGATCTGGCCGAGCATCGCCGTGAAGCTCGCATCAGCCGGCGACTGGGCGTATATCGGGCTGGCACTGCGGCCCGCGAGCAGCAGCAAGACCAACAGCCACTGCGCGCGGGGCCGAAGGAAAAACTCCATCATTTGTAGCTCTGTCCTGAGCACTTCTTAGTTTCTGTATTGTAGTTGCCGCACTTCAGCGTTACCCAATCCGCCACGATGTATTTGTCTGCCGGGAGATAGCGAGACCAAGCTTCGCCGGGGACCGTGCCATTAGTTTTCCAGACAACGTCGAACTGCCCGTCGGCCCGCACCTCGCCGATGTAAACGGGCTTGGTGATGTGGTGATTGGGTAACACTTTGGCCATGCCACCCGTGAGATTCGGCGTTTCAAGTCCGGGGAGCGCAGCGACGACCTTGTCCACATTGGTCGTTCCTGCTTTTTGCACCGCCTTCACCCACAGGTTGAAGCCGATGTAATGCGCTTCCATGGGATCATTGGTGACTCGCTTGGGGTTCTTAATGAACGTGTGCCACTTGGCAATGAATGCCTTGTTCGCTGGCGTGTTGATGCTCTCAAAATAGTTCCAGGCCGCCAGATGTCCGACGAGTGGTTTGGCGTCGAGACCTGAGAGCTCTTCTTCGCCAACCGAAAAAGCGACAACCGGAATGTCCTCTGCAGAAATATTCTGGTTGGCCAGTTCTTTATAAAAGGGGACATTGGCATCGCCGTTGATGGTGGAAACAACCGCGGTTTTCTTTCCCGCCGAGCCAAATCTCTTGATCGCCGCCACACGCGCCTGCCAGTCCGAGTACCCGAACGGAGTGTAGTTGATCGAGATGTCCTCGGGCTTCACGCCTTTCAAGTGCAGGTAGGCCTCAAGAATCTTGTTGGTTGTGCGGGGATAGACATAGTCCGTGCCTTCCAGTACCCACCGCTTAACGCCCACCTCATTCATGAGGTAATCCACTGCGGGAATGGCCTGCTGGTTGGGCGCCGCACCGGTGTAAATGACGTTCCTGGATGACTCTTCCCCCTCATATTGAACGGGGTAAAAGAGCAAGCCATCATCCTTTTCAAAAACTGGCAGCACCGATTTTCTGGAAACCGACGTCCAGCAGCCAAAGACCACTGCTACTTTGTCCTTTTCCAGTAACTCCTGAGCTTTTTCGGCGAAAAGCGGCCAGTTGGAGGCCGGATCCACGACAACGGGCTCAAGCTTCTTGCCCAGCAATCCACCCTTCTTGTTCTGTTCATCGATCATCATCAAAATAGTGTCTTTCAACGTCGTCTCACTGATGGCCATGGTGCCCGAAAGGGAATGCAACACTCCCACCTTGATGGTGTCCTGAGCCTTCGCCGTTCCAGTAAGGCCGGTCCCAATCGCCACAAGCAAGCACACCCAATGCATCCATCGAAGTTTCATGAATCCTCCTGGGGATCGCCAAACTTAAACGCCATTACTCTGTCTTTCCGTTCGTCCGTTCATCCTTTCGTTCGTCCTAGTGCAGTGGGATCTGCTTAGAGATCTGAAGCTGGAGGCCCACACCTGCCTCCCAGAAGTCCTTCTGTACACCATTGAAGCTTGTGTTCCTCCCGAAAGCGATCAGGCGCGCGTCGAACTGCTTGATGATGTAGCCAAGGTTCGCCTCGGTAGTCTTCTGGCGGTAACTCGGATTCGATGCCCCCTCCGAAGGTACGATTCCGTGCGTAAACTCCGCCAGGGCGAATTTGCCGAGCACCTGAAATTTGCCGATCCCTACTTGTTTCGGGAAAAGAAGAGATGCCAGTCCGTATGCGCCTTCGCTCTTGGCGTAATTCGCGCTATATCCTCCAAGGCGGTTGTAGTTTGCATACTCGCTTTCGATCGTGAACGCGCCACCATGCATCACTTTTCTTTCCATCAGAAAGTCAGCGGTTGTAGCTGTCTTGCCGTCCTGTATCTGAGTGGCCCCAGCAATGGCGAGGAGGTTTTTATCGCCATAATAGGTGCCGTTCAGGTAGTAGCCACTCTCGGAGTCCCAAAAATCAAGCTGGGCGCGAGCGGCCCAAATCACACTCGTGTTTCCGGTTGCGGAGGCGCCATCGAAGGCTCCGGCCGATAGCTTCAGCTTGACGACGCCTGCCTTGAAGTCGCCCCAATACAGCACACCGTTGTCACGGCCTTGAAAGACGAAGGGGTAACCGTCCTGAATGCCGTCGGTGTAGACGCCCCACTGGTTTGAGTAGAAAGGGCCGTAAAGATTGGCGCGATCGCTGGGTGGGAGAAAGCGGCCAAACCAGACGTTCAACGTCGGCGAGGCATGAAACTGTCCTACTGCGTCCAACACCCCCATGTTGTTCGTCACAGTGTTGTAGTCGGTGTTGAACATGACGCTGAAATCCTTGGTGATGTCGCCACTCAAATAAAGTCGCATGTGGTTGAGCTCGAATTGATCGAGGCCCGAGCCGCTGCTAGGTTCGGTGTGGTCGTAGCTGGTTTGTATTCCGGCCCCAACAGTAAGCGTTGGCTCAAAACCTTGCGCCCGCAGCGATGGCGTGACCCCCATTAGAAGACCCACCAGACAAGCGAGCGTACATCGCCCCGGAGTGAAAGCTCGTACAACTCGAACACAATGGGCCGAGACGCTTCGCAACAACTCACCTCGTACTGAGACGGACATTACGGTCCTCGATTCGGTGTACAGTTTGCCCTCCCTTTTTCAGTGCTATTGAGTGCCCGTCAACTGACTGCGACGCTTGAAGAGAATTACGTTCGTGACAACGAGCAAAGAATATGGATAGTGAGCAACGAAGTAAAATTCAAATTTGTGATGGGGTGAATTACTTGTATGAATTTTTTCCGGAAGCGGACGTAGCGCGGGGTTCCTTTTCAATCGCTGCGGTTTTCCAGTCTTTTCTGTGGTCACTGATCGAAGGGAACCGAAAAACCGCCGGAGGCAGCCTTGCGGTAGGCTGACTTACGAATGGGCCAGCTCGTGGGCAAGAGAGATCTCGGGGTGGTTACGTGTTAGTCAGATAATATTTTCACTGGGCGGGCTGGCGGAGCAACACACTTGCCGTAAGAGGATTGGCTGGCTCTGGCGGAACCGCAATAGCTCCACGCAAATCAGTATTCCACGCGCACCAGGCAGAGACCCTGAGCTGGCGCCGTGGGGCCGGCCAGCGTGCGGTCACGAGCTCTCAGGATTCCAATCACATCATTGGGTTGCAGTTTGCTTCGTCCGACTTCCACCAGGGTTCCGGTCAGGTTGCGCACCATATGGTGGAGGAACCCGCTGCCTCGAACCTCGTAGACAAGCATTTGCGTCCTCGCGCTCCACAAGATTTTCGAGGAAAACACAGTTCGGGTCATTGACGCTGAGTCGGCCGTCTCGTGTTCCAGGCCGTCATCCTCAGACGTGCCTGAGGCCGCAAAAGACGTGAAGTCATGCGACCCGATAAAGCTTCGCGCTGCAACGGCCATTCGCCGGCGGTCGAGCGCGTAAGGGTAATGCCAGACGAAGCGCCAAAGGAAAGGCGAGCAAACCTCGGACTGCAGAATTCGGTAGCGATAGGTCTTCGAGCGCACGTCGAAGCGCGCATGAAAGCCCGGCGCAACTTCGTTGGCCTGACGCACACGAACCTCGGGAGGCAAAGCGTTGTTGACGCCCTTTATTAAGTTAGAGAGCGGGATGCGGCATGACAACGCAAAGTTGGCCACTTGGCCAAGCGCATGAACTCCCGCGTCTGTGCGGCCGGAGCCGAACAGCTTGACGGACTCGCCCGTCACCTGGGCGATGGCTTGCTCGAGACACGCCTGCACTGTAGGCACCAAGGGTTGCCGTTGCCAGCCGTGGTAGCCGGTGCCGTCGTAGGCCAGGATGATTCGAATGTTGCGGCGCAAGGCCCCGCTTGGCGCGTCCGAAGCGCTATCCCGGCTAGCTGTCCCCTTGCGGTTCATGTTTTCCGAGGGCGGTGTGCGCGCGGTGCGAGCTAACGGCCGGTGCTGGGCGAACTGTCGCTCGGCAGGAGAGCAGCAGAATCGGCAATGACGAATCGCATCTGGCCTTCAGCCACCAATGCGTCTGCCCGGTAAATGGCTCCGCGCAACTCCCCAAAGGTCTCGCGCAACTTCAGCACTTCCGCCTCCACGCGCACCGTGTCACCGGGTTGAACGGGATCGATAATGCGCGCGGAAGGAATCTGCAGGATCATCGCAATTTTGCCCTTCATCTCGGGGCGTTCTAGCACCAGGACCGCGCCAAGCTGGGTCACGAGCTCAAGCAGAATACCTGTGGGTACCAACGGCCAGTCAGAAAAATGCCCCTGGGCTACCTGATCGCCGGCGCTGAAATGCTTCACACCGGAGATTCGCGCCCCAGGCACGAAGTCCGTGACGCGGTCGAGCAGAAGAAAGGGATAGCGATGAGGCAGGATAGCTCTGATGTCCGATTCGGCAAGAGCCTTTGTGTCGGGGGAGAGTTTGCTCACGGCGATCAGGCTCAAAGCAAGCTGGTATCGATTCTCACGGTCCGCTCAGGCTCGCGGCGGGGGTCGGCCGGCGTGCGCCGCGCCGCAGGTTCAGTGGGGGTACGTAGCTCCGCGTGTTCAGCGGGTTGCCCCAACGCCGCAGGGTCCGTTGGTACAGGCGGTTCGGGAGGTGGTTCAGGCGTTCGCACCGGACTGGCTGAGCTAATCAGGTAGTTACGAAGCTGATCGCGTGAGTTAACGAAAAAGTTACGGGTCAGGCGATCCAAGGCGTGCTCGCGCGCCGCATCTTCCGTGACTAGGGGCCGATAGGCATAAGGCCGGCCCCTACGTTCCCGCTCCACCAAGCCCTTGCCCCTGAGGTGATCCATCACGGTCATCACAGTGGTGTAAGCCAGAGGGCGCTCGGGGAACAAGCGTGCCCGGACCTCGTGCACCGTGGCTTGGCCGAGCGCCCAGAGCGCCCGCATGCAGTCGAGCTCGAGCGGAGGAAGGTCGAGACGATGGTTGCGGGTTTTTCGCGCCATAGCTGCTCAAGTTAAACGTTCGTCGGTGGCAGGAGCGGCCACGGGCGTTTTGTTTTCTCCGCCTTCCGGCTTCACGCTCGGTTCGAAAAGCTCTGTCTTGAATAGCTCGCGCCCTAGGGCACGGTTGCGGGCGGTCCAGTCGCCCGGCCGGTTTCGATCCGCCTGATACTGGGCGCGCATGCTCTCAAGTTTCGAGTCCAGGTCGTCGAGGTAGTGCACCACGAGCGCTTCGGCGAACATGGGCTCTTTGGGAGAGCCGAACTCGAGTTTTCCATGATGGGCCAGGATGATGTGCTCGATCTGGCTTGCAATAGCTTCCGGAAACCCAGGAATGCTGCTGATCTTCCTTCGCACGATCTCCAGCGCAATGACAATGTGTCCCAGAAGCTGTCCGCGCGTGGAGTAGCGGAAGGCGCCCTCATAACGCAGTTCCTCAATCTTCCCGAGGTCATGCAGGATGAGCCCAGCCAGCACCAATTCGCGATTCAACCAGGGGTAGTGATTCGCAACCCGGTCTCCCAGGCGAACGAGCGAGCTGACATGATCCAGCAGGCCGCCCAGGTAGGCGTGGTGGTAAAGCACCGCCGCTGGGGCCAGCTTATATTGCCGCGCAATTTCCGCATCCTCCATTACTGCCAGAAGAAGCTGGCGAATGGGCCCTTCAGGCATGCGCCGCAAGCGTTCCACGAGGCCGGCATACAAGGCCTCGGAATCATTTGGGCTGCGTGGCAGATAGTCCCGAAGGTCTGCCGGTCCGGCGTGCTTGACAATTGAACAGAGGCGAAGCTGTGTTACGCCCTGAAATTCCTCGATGTCCGCCTTGACCTGCACCAGGTCATTAACGTCGAACTCGAGCGCCAGTCCGTCCACCTCCCACTGCCGGCCTAGGATCTGGCCGGTGGCGTCTTGCAGGCGGACTTCAAGGTAACTGGCGCCGCTACGTGCCTTCTTCAGTTCCCGGCTTTGGACGAGAAATGTGGTGTTGACGATGGATCCCGGCTTCAAGTCAATGACAAAGCGCTCTTTCATTGTTCGGCTGGTTCCGGCGCCGGCTCCTCGGAGGCATTGGTGCACTTGGCAGCCCCGGAATCGACGTATCCCGGTGCCACGGTAACGTAGCTTTCGCAGCGCAGACGCGCGAGATAGGTTCGGAGGTCGCCCTGGATTCTCTGTTGGTAAAGGGCTTCATCCACCCGCGGCTCCACTTCCTCGAATGTCGGCGTGCCTCCGCTTCGGATTTCTAAGACACGGTAAATGACGTCTCCATGTGATGTGTTGACGACGTTCGAATACTCGTTGACGTCAAGTTTAGCAATCGCAGAAGCGACGGCCGGCGCCAACGTTCCCTGCGGAAAGAAGCCGATATCACCGCCGGGTCCGTCTGTAGTGTCATCGGAATACTTCTTCGCCACATCTTCCCACTTGGCCCCGTTTTTCAACTCCGCCAGCGCTTCCTGAGCGCGTTTCTCGGCTTCGTCGGGTTTGCGATTATCCGTCGAGACTATGATTTCCGCCAGGCGTACGCCGGCAGGCGACGCGAAATCCTGAAGATGCGCCTGAAAATACTTCCGCGCTACCTCGCGGGTGGGCGTGATGCGAGAGCCCACCTCGCGCTCGATGACCTGTTGCATGAGCAGTTGCCGCCGGATCTGGTCCTGATAATCCTCCCAGATCAGCCCCTGGGACTCAACGGCCTTCTCGAGATCCTGCAGATTCCCGAGGTGGTTGTCTGCCCGGATCTGGTCCAGTTCCTTCACCACGTCGGTCTCAACGTTAATATCGTCGTCCTTCGCCTTTTGCACCAGAAGGTCCTCGTCAATCATGCTGCGGAGCATGTCAGCGCTCTTCTGGCGATACTGCGTCTCGAGTTCCGCTCCGGAGTAGTGCTGCGCCAGTTCGCCGCGCAATTCCTGCTGCTTCTGCTCAAACTGCCGCTGCGTAATGATCTCGTTGTTCACACGGGCGATGATGCGGTTCACGATTTTCGTGACCGCAAAACCCGCCGGCGCGCCAAGCGCCGCCATCACCAGAATGGCTGTAACGGGGATAATCTTTCTCTTGGTCATTGTATTTCCTCTTGCGGTGAACCAGCTTCCCGGCTCGTGCGGGTGCCGTCCCATCCCTCGCCGTTGATTCTAATTCGAAGTGCGCAACTCCTGCAAGGTTGCGTGCAGGTCCGTGAGCAGCCGCTCGTCCTGCGCGCGAAGCCGGAACCGGAAAGTGCCATCCGGCCGCAGGACCGCCTCCCGATGGCGCCGCATGAATTGGCGCAGCCTTTCTGGGTCTACCGGCGATTGGGTGTGGAAACGGATCCATATCTCTTCGCCTTTGCGCTCGATAGATTGAATCAGCACTTGCTCGGCGGCGGCTTTAACAATCGCATACTGGAGCAAGGTCTTCACCGGCGCTGGTAACTCGCCAAAGCGGTCAGCGAGTTCAGCCTCCATGTGGCATCGCTCCGCTTCACTGGCGACTCCGGAGATGCGCTTGTACATACGCAGTCGCTGGCTTTCGTCGGCGATGTAAGCGTCAGGAATCTTGATGTCCAACCCCAGGTTAAGTGCGGTGTGCACTGTAATCACAGGCGCATTGCCTTTGAGCTCTTCCACAGCTTCTTCAAGCATCTTAAGGTAAAGATCGAGGCCGATTGCATTCAGATGCCCCGATTGCTCTCCTCCGAGCAGGTTTCCGGCGCCGCGCAATTCGAGGTCGAGGGCCGCCAAGCGGAATCCGGCGCCCAGATCGGAGAACTCCTTGAGGGCGGCCAGGCGCCGGCGCGCGATCGGCGTCAGCGATTCCTCGGCGGGAATCAGCAGGTAGGCGTAGGCCCGGCGGTCCGACCGGCCCACCCGCCCGCGGAGCTGATAGAGCTCGGCCAGGCCGAAGTGGTCAGCATGATTTACGATCAGCGTATTCGCCCGGGGAATGTCGAGCCCGTTCTCGATGATTGAGGTGGAGACGAACACATCATATTGATGCTCCATAAATTTGAGCATCACCCGTTCCAGTTCTTTCTCGCCCATCTGGCCGTGGCCCACGCCGATCCGCGCAGTGGGCACCAAACGCTGGATGAGGGCTGCCATCGAAAAGATTGAGTCCACCCGGTTGTGCACGAAATACACTTGGCCCTGGCGTGCCATCTCTTGCAGAATGGCCGACTGCACCAGGCCTTCGCTGAAAGGTGCCACCACCGTCTGGATGGCGAGTCTTCCGCGGGGCGGCGTCTCAATCACCGAAAGGTCACGCAGCCCGCCAAGGGACATGTGGAGCGTCCGCGGGATGGGCGTGGCCGTCAGCGTGAGAACGTCCACATTGGCGCGCAGCCTCTTTAGCTTCTCTTTCGCCGCCACGCCGAAGCGCTGCTCTTCGTCGACCACCAGCAGCCCCAGGTCACGGAAGTTTATGTCCTTCGAAAGCAGCCGGTGCGTGCCGATGACGATGTCCACCTTGCCGGCTTCCACGTCCGCAACCACGGCCTTTTGCTCGGACGTGGTGCGAAATCGGCTGAGCAGCTCAATGCGCATCGGAAATGACGCCATGCGCTGGCGGAAGGTGTTCCAATGTTGGAACGAGAGCACGGTGGTGGGCGTCAACACCGCCACCTGACGGCCCTCCTGCGCAACCTTGAAAGCCGCGCGCATAGCGAGCTCGGTTTTTCCGTATCCCACGTCGCCACAAAGTAGCCGGTCCATAGGCTCGGGGCTTTCGAGATCGCCCTTGATCTGGGTCAGAGCACTGACTTGGTCCGGGGTTTCGTCGAATTCAAACTGCTCCTCGAACTCCTTCTGCCACGGTGTATCGGGACCGCAGGCAATCCCGCCGCTCATCTTGCGCTGGGCATAGATGCGCAGCAGTTCCTGAGCCATATCGCGCAGAGCGCGCTTGACGCGGGCCTTCGTCTTCTCCCAGGTGACGCCGCCCAGCCGGTCAAGCGTGGGCTTTGCGCCTTCCCCGCCCGACCGGTATTTCTCCACCAGGTCGAGCCGTTCCAGGGGAACATAGAGCTTGGCCTCGTCCTGATAAGTTAGCAGCATGAAGTCGCGCTTCTGGCCTTCCACATCGATCTGCCGCAGGCCGTTGTAGAGCGCGATGCCGTGGTCAACGTGCACCACGTAGTCATCCACCTTCAAGTCGCTAAGGTCGGTGATGAAGCTGGAGATCACCGACGATTTGTCGTGCCGGCCCGGCCGTCCCCAGGCAAAACTGCCGAAGATTTCGGTCTCGCTTTCGATCAAGATGCGGAGATCGGGGAACGAGACACCCTCGTAAAGATCGCCGCGGACCATTAGCAGCGGCAGTTTGAGAATCAACCCATCTTCGCCCGCTGCCTCCCTATCCCCTGCTGTTCTCCCCTCTCCCGCTTGCGGGAGAGGGGCTGGGGGTGAGGGCGTCCTCTTGCGCGTCGTCGCATCCACGAACGGAATCTGATACTCGTGAAAGATCTCGTGCAACCGGTCCGCCTTGCCCGAAGCCGCCAGTGCCAGGATCACGGTTTCGCCGCCTTTGATTCGCCGGTGCACTTCCTCCACCCACGGCTTGAGAGAGCCGTGATACTTCGGAGCCGGCTGCGAAACCAGCGGATACTCTGTGAACGACGCAAATCGGGACACCAATTCGCCCGAAGACGCTGCTGCGCGCCACCCATCCGCCGCCCCCGAATCAGTATCGCCGTCACTTGAAGCGCGCCCGCCGGCGGTAGCTTGGTGTATTCCGAGAGCCAGCTCTTTCAAGCCGATTTGGTTCGCTGGCTCGATGGACTTCCAGAAATCAGGCTCACCGAGAAAGATTTCTTCAGGACGCGGGCGCGGCGGACTCATATCGCGGACGCTATCGAAGGCCTCAGCCCAACCCTGAAGAAGGCCCGCGAATTCGCGCTCGCGGTCCAGCGGCTCATCCCAGATGACCATTGGGAGCGCGGCGCCATCACCTTGGGCCTTGGCGTCATTGGCCGCTACCACACCGGCCTGCTGCAACAGAGAAACCAGCGTGTTGGGCCGAGGCTCAGCGAGCGGGGCGAAGAACTCCCATCCGGGAAACGGCACGGAGTATTCCGGCGCCCACGAGGGTTCATGCCGGCCATCATGCCCCTCGCGTGCGGCTAGCTTCGCCACCAGGAGCTGAAACAAGCCGGAGGACTGCTTGGTCTCAGATAGAGGCAGTATGGTGGTGGCGGGGATCCCGTGCCGCGAGCGCTGCGTGCTGGGGTCGAACTCGCGCAGGGATTCAATCTGGTCCCCGAAAAATTCCATTCGTACAGGCCAGTCCGCTTCCGGCGGAAAGACGTCCACAATGCCGCCGCGAATCGAGAAGAGTCCTGGCGCG
>JASHYZ010000578.1 GCA_030042795.1 Terriglobia bacterium
CAGCACCTGCCCGAGAGCCGCGTGATAAGACGCATTCTTTGGGTTTAGGGCGACAGCCTCGCGATAACTTGCTTCCGCGTCGGATAATCGTCCCAAGGCCACGTAGCAGTTTCCCAGCGAGTAGTGCACCCGATCGAGCTCGGGGTGCTCCTGCGCCAGAGCCTTAAGTTCCGCCTCGGCCGCAGCGACGTTTCCCAAGCCGTAGTTCGCCCAGGCGAGCTTGTATTGGTATTCGGGAAGCGTTCCAAACCGGTCCTCGGCGCCCTTCAGGAACTCCAGGGCGGTGGGATATTGCCTCGCCTTCAACAGCACCTGAGCCAAGTCCATGGCGTATCGCGGCGAAGATGGCTCCAGTTGCACCGCGCGTCCCACCTGGCGCGCGGCGTCCTGGAACTGATTCTTCTGGACAAGCAGCAGGCCGAGGTCGGCGTGCGCTTCGGCGAAGCCAGGTTCGGTCTCGGTAACATTCTCGAGGGTCTCTTCGGCGGGATCCAAGAGATGGCTCCGCCCGAGGATTTTCGCCAGTCTCATCCGGTCTTCCGTAGTAGCGGGCATTTGCAGGAACTCCGCCAATTCCTTCCTGCCCGCGGTATTATTCCCGCACTTCCAAAGCGATTCAATCAGCGAGGCGCGTACCGCAAGGTTGCCACTCTTCGTCCCCTTAAGCCTCTGCAACGGACCTACTGCGTCGCAGGGCTTTCCTTGTTGCATGAGCAAGAGAGCGTAGTTTTGGTTGGCGGGTTCATTTTGAGGATCCAACGCCAGACCCCGGTGGTATACCTTCAGTGCTTCGCCAGTAGCTCCTTTCTGCATGAAAAGTAATCCCAAATCAAAATAAACATCCGGGTTCTTAGGCGCGAGAGAGTTGGCCTTTTGCAATGCAGCGATCGCCGCGTCGGTATCCTGAAGCCTCGCGTTCACTTCTCCAAGCAGGCTCCACAGGCTAGCGTCTTGAGGAGCCCGTTTGATTGCTTGCTGCAGTTCTTTGCGCGCGTCCTCATAATGACCCGCCTGGATATCTTGCTCGACGTTTTGCCGGATGGTGCTGCTATTGCCATGCGCCGGAGACGCTGCTTGCAAAAGCGCCAAGGCTAAAGCGGCTTGTGCAGGAAACACGGCCTCACTCTAGCCAAGACCTGCCGGGAAGTCAACCAGCCCGGCGTTGTCGCTAAGGCGCTGGGCGCCGGGCCCGACCCCGGTGGCTCTAACAGTTCGTTGAAAAACTCGTCCAAACTGTCATTCCGAGGAGCCCAAGGCGACGAGGAATCTCGTATTTCCTTTAGTTTCAAAGCGAGATTCCTCGCTTCGCTCGGAATGACACGGTTCCGCAAGGTTTTTCAACGAACTGCTAAGGGACGGTGTAACCGAACAGAAATGGAAATGGGGTTGGCTCAGGAAAAGCGGAATTCACTCCGTCAGATGCACGTAGGTCTTGTGCTTCAGAGAGAGTGCTTGCGCTAAGATGGAAGACCGCCGTAAGTGCCGGAAGACGATGGTCGATGCGGCTTGAGGCGGCGTGGTTTGAGGCATAATTCGCCAATTCTGAACGTATCGAGGTAATGCGGCATGACTCTGCCCCAACCCTTGCGGGGCGTGATCACAGCAATGATTACCCCTTTGACCCGTAAGGGCGCGCTCGACGGGTCCGGCTTGGTGCGTCTGGTCGAGCACCTGATCTCCGGTGGTGTTCACGGACTGTTCATCCTGGGCACCACGGGCGAGGGTCCGGCGTTGCCGCGCAGGTTGCGAGCCGATGTTATCAGGGAAACGTGCCAGCAGGTTGCCGGGCGCGTTCCGGTGATCGTGGGTGTTACGGACACTGTGCTGGAGGAAGCAGTTGAACTGGCGGCAAAGGCGAAGGAACTGGGCGCTCAAGCGGTAGTGACCTCCGCCCCGTTCTACTATCCGGCGAGTCAGGCGGAGTTGCTGAGTTATCTCGAGAAACTTGCGACCGCAGCGCCGCTGCCCCTTTTTCTCTACAACGCGCCGTCGAACACCCATCACACATTCGACCCGGCTACGGTACGCAGCGCTGCTGAGATCCCGAACATCGTAGGGCTTAAGGACAGCGGTTGCGACATGATCTACTTTCATTGCGTGCGCGAGAGCCTGAAAGACCGCCCCAATTTTGCGCTGCTCGTCGGACCCGAAGAGTTGATGGCAGAGGCGGTGCTTCTGGGCGGCCATGGCGGCATGTGTGCAGGTTCCAACATTTGGCCCCGGCTTTATGTTGAGCTCTATAATGCCGCGGCGACGTCTGACCTGGAAACCGTTCGCCGCCTCCAGAGCACGGTGATGCATCTCTCCACTACCGTGTATCGTGTTAACGCCTGCGAGTCTAGTCTGCTGCGAGGCATGAAATGTGCGGTGGCTGAGCTGGGAATATGTGCGGACGGCATGATGCCACCTTTCGAGCCGTTCGATGATGCCGGCCGCGCCAAGATTCGACAGTACCTAAGTGATTTGCGGTTGCTCGAGCCCGACGGGTCGAGGAATACCCGCTCCTCATGAAACGCTTCCGGTTCCCCAAGCTGGGAAGGCGACACCGTTGGCCCGCGGCTAAGGTTGCATCAACATCCGGCGCAATCGCGCAGGGATATCTGCGCCGGGCGTGTCGGACGCCGCCTTGGAACAGGATGAGGCGACAAAAGACAAAGGCGGCGTCAAGCCGCCGCAGTCCAAGGCGCCTCCGGCGCTGCGCCGAGTATCTCGCCTCTATGACACTCTGCATCGCCGTGACAGGATTCTCTCAGGACGCGCCACCCGTCGTTTACCGTAATACTGCGCCCGGAGTGGGGTATGTGGGCTCACAGGTTTGTGGAGGATGTCACGCCGCCATTTACCAGTCCTATGTGAAGACAGACATGGGCCGGTCGATGTCGCTGCCTGCTGACCCCGAGCAACTCGCGCGGATTCCGGCTCGCATCACCGTCCACGATACAAAGCTCAACCGCTACTTTGAGATCTTTCGCCAGGGTTCGGAAATCTTCCAGAGCGAATACGAACTCGCCCCGGACGGCACCGACGTTTTTCGCAACACGCAGAAGATCGCGTATGTGATCGGTTCAGGAGAAAATGGCATCGGTTACTTCGTCCGCCGAGGCCAGTTTATCCTTGAAGCGCCGCTTTCCTACTACACGAAGTCGAAATCGTGGGCTCTGTCACCAGGCTACGAGTTGGGCGATTACGGATTCGGTCGCACGGTTCCGGCGGCCTGCATCGTGTGCCATAGCGGCCTGCCCCAACCCGCTCCGGGCGAGTACGGCCGCTATAAGGATCCGCCGTTCCGCGAGCTCGCCATCGGCTGCGAAAACTGCCACGGGCCTGGCGAGCTGCATGTGCAGGAACGCACCCAAGGCGCGCCAGTAGCCAGCTCAATCGACACAGCCATTGTGAATCCGGCTAAGCTCTCGGGCTGGCTCGCCGACAATATCTGTATGAACTGCCACCAGTCCGGAGACGCCCGCGTCCTCCAGCCGGGGAAGGCGTATTCTGACTTCCGGCCCGGTAAGCCGCTTGAGGACACTGTGGCGCTCCTCGCCCTGCCGCTTAAGGCGCAGCCGCCTCCCGCGTCGCCCCTGCTGGAACATTTCTCGCTCATGAAGTTGAGCAAGTGCTTCACGTCCAGTGGCGGGCGCATGAGCTGTATCACCTGTCATGATCCTCACGTTCAGCCGCGAGTCAACGCTGCCACCTATTATCGCGAGCGCTGCCTCACGTGCCATACCGAAAAAAGCTGTTCCCTGCCGTTGCGCGTTCGAAATCGGAACACCCCGGCGGACGATTGCATCGGCTGTCACATGCCGCGACGCAACCTAACCCTAATTTCGCACTCTGTGCTGACAGATCATCGTATTGTTCGCAACCCCAACGAGCCTTATCCGGAAGCGGCATTTCACCAAACCACGGCCGAGCTCCCCTACCTCGTCCACGTAAACGCCATACCAGGGGCAAAGGACTCGATTCCGCCCCAGACCCTGCTTCACGCTTACGGCGAACTCTTAGGCCCCCACGCAGAACTTCGCCAGCCCTTTTTGGCGTTGGCCGATCAGCTCGGCCAAGCCGATTCGAATGACCCCTTGGTGCTTTCCGCGCTGGCCGATAAGAGCATGGGTCTGGGGACCGCCGCCGGTAAGGAGGAGGCCGCCCGTTACTGGGAGCGAGCCATCCAGTCGGGTTCAAGCATGGTGGAGGATTATGAGAACCTGGGCAGCCTCCTTGCCGAGCTGGGACGCACCAATGAGGCCATCACCATCATTGAGCTCGGTATCAAGCTCGACCCTTACCAAGACCGCCTTTATAAGCGCTTGGCGCAACTCGACATTGCCGCCCACCGCTATCCCCAGGCTCTCGCCGCCATGAAGGAGGACCTGGAACTCTTCCCCCAAGACGATTTTATGCGATCGCTGATCGCAAAGGCTGAGGGAAACTCTGCGTCCTCAGCCGACGATCGTTTGAACAAGTGATGACTCGTGGAGTGGACGGTGTGAGTCGGGACGGTTGAAGCCCAGGCGCGTGGCGATCCCCGCGGCCGCATCCTTCACCGCCTGGGCGAACATGCCAATCTTCTCGGTGGTAATGCGGGTGATCGGAGCGGAAAGGCTGATGGCGGCCACAGCTTCGCCGCGCACGTTCAAGATGGGCGCGCCCACGCAGCGCGCTCCTAGCACATTTTCCTCGTTGTCAACAGCGTAGCCTTGGCGGCGCACGTTCTCAAGTTCTGTCTTAAGCTGCATAATGCTCGTCAGCGTGTAGAGCGTCAGCGTCTGGAAGTTGAGCGACGAAAGCAGGTGCGCTTTTTCTTCATCGGGTGCGAAGGCCAGGATTGCCTTCCCGAGCGCGGTCGAATAGAGTGGACGGCGCATTCCGATTTTGGACACCAACCGGAATGCATGCGGGCTCTCGAGGACCGCGACGTACAGCACTTGGCCGCCATCCAGAACCCCGACATTCACCGTTTCCTCGGTTGCCTTCCAGAGCTCTCGCAGGACGGGCGCCGCTGCCTGGTCAAGCATGGTGCGATGGCTCCCGCG
>JASHYZ010000579.1 GCA_030042795.1 Terriglobia bacterium
GGCAAGCTGCGCCTTGATGGAGGCTTGCAGCACTCCCACTTTTTCCTGCTCGATCTCGTTCTTGGCGGTGTCGGCCTCTGCCTTGGCCTTGGAGAGGTCGGCGGTGACTTGCGGGCCCAAGCCCAGTTGCGCCATTTGCTCGTCGCGCTCGGACTGTAGCTTCGACTGTAAGTAATCCGATTTGGTTGTGGCTGACACCGCTCGCTGGTCGTAGAGCTGATTTTCGAGCTGCTGCTTCAGGCTGTTATAGTCAGCCTCGGCCTGCTTCACGGCCCAGTCAGCGTTGAGGGTTTGCTGGTCAAGGTCGGTATTGACCAGAATCATCAAGACTTGACCCTTCTTCACGGGTGCACCCGCCAGGACCAGCCGTTGTGCTACTCGTCCGGCCGTGATGGCCGGTATCCACTGAATCTCGTCAGGCTCAAGCTGGCCCAGGCCACGAACCTGCAGATCCATCGGCCCCCGCTTCACGGTCTCGCGCCATACAGTGCCTCCGTCTACTTCGGGCGCGGCGGGTTTTAAGCGGGAGAGCCCCCAAGTGATCAAGGGCACTGCAATAACACCGAGGGAGATGTAAATCGCCCAGCGGATGCGGCGCGCACGCGCTGCCGACTTCCGCGGAATGTCCATAATGAGTTGCCTCCAGAAGGGTGCAGAGCAACCGCAATGCCAGCGGAGATGCTCAGTTAACTATATGATGCTGAATATATTAGAGTCTTTTGCCAGGCTCGAATGCCACTAGGCGTGTTCAGGTGCGGGATGAAGTGTCCGGAAGCGGACATGAGTTAGGCGAGAGGCAAGAGCCAAGCTAAGAGGCATCTTGACTCAGGCAGGAGGCATCGGCCATTGGCTATTCCCTGTTGTCTCTTGCTTATTGGTTCTCGCAATCAGTCGATCCGTTTGATGGGTACGTTCCTGCCGTCCACGCGCAAGACCATGGTAGTTACCCGGCCTTGGCTGTCCGTTTCAAAGCTCATCTCATCGTCTGAGGTTTTCGAAAAGAACTCGTTGTTGCTTTCCGGAAAGATCTCCTCCTTTGGCTCGTCGTTCTCTTGCAGCGAAAGGTGGTCGCCTTCGCGTCGAATGACCTCGATCAGATTCGGCGGCTCGCCGTAGCGGCCCGCGTAACGATCGAGTAACCTGGGATCAATGGCCACCTGCTTGTGCTGCTTGAGCGGCGGGCGCGGAGGAAGCCGGTTGTAAGGCGTGAATCCTTCCCACTCGATGGGCGTGTAGGGGTTCTTGATCAGGGCCTCTAGCAAGTCCTTGTAGATTCCCTCCCCATTTGAGCTGTTCGTCATAATCAGCAGGCCTGTCTTGGGCCTGTCGAAGCAGACGGCGTAGTTGCGGAAGCCGTCAGCGTGACCTTCTTTGAAGAAGGCCTTACCGTACGGCGTCCAATACAGGCCCCAACCCAGTCCATAGCTCAGGCGGATGGACTTGTTCGCGTCTGTCGTCTGGAACTCAAGGGTGGGGAATTCGTGCTTCCACGGGATCTGGATCTGAGAACTCAGCATCAGCTCGCGCGTCTGGCGGTCCAGCTCCTTGCCCGCCATCACCGCTTCGAGGAAGCGCGCGAAATCGCTGAGCGTGGTTTGCATCGAACCGGCTGCGTCGGCCTTGGGACGCCGCTCGGGCCCGAGCGAGCGGCCGTACTCGTCGTAGCCATTGGCGTAATCACTCTCGAACCGGGCCTGCCACACCATGCTGGTACGGCTCATCCCGAAGGGCTGAAAGACGCGCGTGCGCATTAGTTCTTCGAGCGGCTTTCCCGTGACCGTCTCCACAACCGATTGCAGCAGCTCGATTCCTTCGCCCGAGTAAGCGTAACGCGTGCCGGGCTCGAAATTGATGTTCAGTTTGTGGTCCTCATTGATCCAGCGGAAATTTGGAAACCCTGCAGTGTGACTCAACAGCATCCTGGCCGTGATGAGCTTGTAGCGCGGATCGCCCGCCAAGTCCGAGTATTGAGGATATTGCGGCAGCGGCTTGGGCAAATATTGGTACACCGGCTTGTCAAGGTCGATCACTTTCTCCTGGATGAGCTGCATCACCATGTAGGCGAACGCAACCTTGGTGAAAGACGCGGCGGTGAGCACCGAATCCGCGGTAAGCGGCAGGTTCTTTTCCTTGTCGCGGAATCCGTACGCTTTTAGATAGGCCACCTTGCCGCCATTGAAGATCGCGATCCCGACGCCAGGCACCTCGGCGGCGCGCATCAGGCGCGTGACGGTGTCGTCGATCTGAGCCGACGTGATGGAACTGTCGTCCAGACGGCGCACCGGCGGCTGTTGTGCTACCGAGGTTGCCCCGTTGACTAAGGCGGTTGATACCGCCAACGCCAAGCACCAAAAGGCTTTATGCATACGAATTCCTTCCTCCGGCTCAGGTATCTCGCCGCTGCTCCACTACCCTGCGTCCCAAGTCTAAATACGGAAGCCGCCGAAGACAGGTTCGTGAAATGCAAATCCGATTTTCTTGTAGGTCAAAGTGACCACTTTCTTCACACTTGCTGTCCCATGGAAACTGTTGCATCGCTCTTGGTGCTGCTGAACCGGCCGCGGCGGATGAGATCGAGAATCAGATACGGTACATTCTGATCGTAGCGTCCTTTACACAGCATTTTGGACCCCGCGCCCGGCCTCGCCTTATCGATGGAGGAGGGAGATCGCAAACAAGGCAAACAAGGTCGTGCCACACAGACCCAAGCCGGAGTATGATTCTACACTCGGGAGGCAGGATGATTGGGGACTCACAGAAGGGCTCAACGGAATTGTTTGACGCGATTGTGGTGGGCTCCGGGGCCACCGGCGGGTGGGCGGCAAAGGAACTGACGGAAGCGGGGTTGAGCGTCGCCCTCGTTGAAGCGGGCCGGAATCTGGTGCCGGAGAAGGATTTCACCGAACATGTGACTCCCTACCAGATCAAGTATCGCGGGTTCTCGCCCGAGATCACTCGCACGCGGCCCATTCAGACGCGCTGCTACGCCTGCATGGAATACAACTACGACTGGTTCGTCAACGACTTCGAGAGTCCTTACGCCGTTGAGCCCGGAAAGCCCATGAACTGGTTTCGGGTGCGCATTCTCGGAGGGCGCTCGCTGGTGTGGGGCCGGCAGAGTTATCGTTTCAGTGACCTCGACTTCAAGGCGGCCAGCCACGATGGCTACGGCGAGGAATGGCCGCTGAGCTACGCGGAGCTGGAGCCCTGGTATGACAAGGCAGAGCGCTTCATCGGCGTCAGCGGCGCGGCAGAGGGCGTGGCGCAGCTTCCGGACGGGCAGTTCCAGCCGCCGATGGCCATGACCTGCGGTGAGACGACGTTCCGGAACGCCGTGAAGCAGAAGTTCGGCCGCACCGTGACCATCGGGCGGACGGCGAATCTGACGGCTCCCTTGAACGGGCGCCCCGCCTGCCACTACTGCGGTCCTTGCGAGCGGGGCTGCATTACGCACTCCTATTTCAACAGTCCTACCACCACCATTGCCGCCGCCCAAGCCACCGGGCACCTGACACTGTTTACAGACGCAGTGGTGAGTCACGTCACCACCAATTCCGACACAGGGCGCGCTACAGGCATCCGTTACGTGCAGCGACTCACCCGCGAAACTCACGAGCTGCGCGCGAAAGCCGTGGTGTTGTGCGCGCAGGCGCTCGAGTCCTGCCGCATTCTGATGAACTCAGGAACCCGCCAGTTCCCGAATGGGCTGGGCAATTCCAGTGGCACGCTGGGACACTATCTGATGGACCATGCCACGGGCTTCGGCGCCTCGGGAACCATGCCGGGAATCGATCCGCGTCCGTGGGCGGGGCCGCCGGGCCGACCGAACGGCATCTATGTGATCCGCTACCGTAACGTGACGGAGCGCCACCCGGACTTCATCCGCGGCTATGGCTATCAAGGCGGAGCGGGCGCTGGCTTTAGCATGAACGCTGAGGGTTACGGCCGTACCTTTAAGATGGAGGTCCGCAAGGGCGAGTACGGAATTGGCGTCGGAGCGTTCTGTGAGTGTCTGCCACGTTGGGAGAACTCCTGCGAACTCGACAGGAACACCGTGGATGCCTGGGGCGTTCCCGTGCTGCGCTTTAACGCCGCCTATGGAGACAACGAACGGAAGCTGGGTGCGCAGGCCGCCGTTGACGCTGCCGAGATGATCGAGGCGGCCGGAGCCAAGAACATCAGTATGCAGACCGAAATCAATCCTTTCGGCCACGCCATTCACGAATGCGGGGTGGCGAGGATGGGCAACGATCCCAAGAAATCCGTGCTGAACAAGTATTGCCAGTCGCACGACGTGAAAAATCTGTTTGTGATGGACGGCAGCGCGTTTGTGTCGGTTGGCTGCCAGAATCCGACGCTTACGATGATGGCCCTGGTTTGCCATGGGTGTAACTACCTTGCGAAACAGGCGCGAACAGGAGGACTCTTATGAACCGCCGCGACTTTTGCCTTAACGGAGCTCGAAATCTGGCGCTGGGCGCGCTCGGCGGCAGCGCCTTGGATGCGGCTGACTTGTCCGCTGCTTCGCAGCCTCCTGACGCTAACCCGACGGATGGGGGCTCAGAGCGGCTTGCCGCGATGGATAGCGGCGTTCGTTTCAAGCTGTCCGTGATGTTGTGGACAGTGTTTACACATCTTCCCTTCGAGCAACGCCTCGAAAAAGTGGCGAGCGCGGGTTACACGAACGTGGAGCTGGTAGGAGAGTTCAAGAGGTGGTCAGACGCCGACTTCAAGAATGTGGCCCAGACGCGCCGGCGGCTGGGAATCAGCTTCGATGCCACGGGAGGCGTAGAGCACAGCCTGACTGATCCCGCGCAGCGCGACGCATTCCTCGCCGACATCCAGAAACTGCTGCCCGCGATGGAAAAGCTGGAATGCCCGGCGCTGATCGTGTTGACAGGAAACAAAGTTCCGAGCCTGAGCCACGAAGCTCAGCACGCGAGCTGCGTGGAAGGGCTGAAGAGGGCCGCGGAGTTGGTGGAGGGACATGGGACAAGAATACTTCTGGAAAACATCGACCCCGAGGAGAACCCCAAATATTTTCTCACCTCGGTTGCCGAGGGATTCGACGTGATTAAAGAGGTTAACCACCCCCAAGTGCGGTTTCTCTACGATTTCTTCCACGAGCAGATTTCCGAAGGGAATTTGATCGAGAAGCTGGAAAAGAACGTAGCCCTGGTTGATCTCGTCCACGTGGCTGACGTGCCGGGAAGGCACGAGCCGGGCACAGGCGAGATCAACTACACGAACATTTACAAGAAGCTTGTGTCGCTTGGATATGACCGTTATATGGCGATGGAGTTCCTGCCTACCGGCGACGCTGTCGAGAGCCTGAAGACAGCACGCGAACAGGTTTTGCAAGTGGGACGGCGCTCGGGCTAACCCGGGCAGCGACGGCGCGGCGCGGGAGTGGCCCAGACTGGCAGCATCGGCACTCCATCATGAACGGCATCGAGATGCGGTTGCGAGGTCTAGCCGCCCGCTTGCGCAGCCGCCGGTTTCGAGCGGCCACGCGCGTTGCGGGTGGAGCGTCTGCCCGGAGTTTTGGCGCCGGGTTTGACAACGATAATGTGTTGGCAGCTCGCGCAAATCAGATGCTCACCGCTAGGAGATGGGGTGCTCTTTAAGGATCCGCAGAATGGACACGTCTGGTTTTTCATAGACGTTGAAACTAGCATGGTCAACAAAGAGGAAACAAGAATCTGCGTCTTTATTGCCAAATCAATTAACAGGCTCATGATTTAGCTGATGGCCGATCCGTTAGAACGGCAACGTGGCGCCACGGGCAGGCACGTTCAGCGAACGGCTACTTGAATGCGGCCCCGAGCCGGAATCTTGCAACACACCGCCCCTATAACCTTGCGGTTTACGGTATAGCCTCCCGTTCTGAGACACGATGAAGATCAAGAAGGCTACGCAGAAATATGAAGCCTGGCTGGGCCGGCACATGCATCTTGTGACGGCTGACGTAGAGCTTAAGCACCGGGAAATGGCCGCGGATGCATTCCGGTTTCTGCGCGCCACATTCTACCGCTGGTGCCAGCTTTGGCCGGAAGTGTGCCCCAAGGAGTCACAAGCGCCAAAAGTTTTGGCCGTGGGCGATCTGCACGTGGAGAACTTTGGAACATGGCGGGACATCGAAGGACGGCTGGTGTGGGGTATCAACGATTTCGACGAAGCCTGCCTGTGTCCCTACACGATTGACCTGGTGCGCCTGGCGGTGAGCGCGCACCTCGCCATCGCGTCGGATCACCTGAAGATCGCCGTTAAGGATGCATGCCAGTCGATTCTTGAAGGGTATCAGGCGGCCCTGACGCGAGGAGGCAGCCCAATTGTGCTCGGAGAGAGTCACCATTGGCTGAGAATTCTGGCGATGAGCGAGACGCGCGACCCCGCGCGTTATTGGGAGAGGATGGACGCTCTGCCAACTTTCAAGGGTCGCGTCCCCAAGAGCGCCGCGCGAGCCCTCGAACAACTGATGCCCGAGAAGGGCCTCCATTATCGTGTAGCTCATCGCGTGGCGGGCCTGGGGAGCTTGGGAAGGGAGAGATTTGTAGCGTTGGCCGACTGGCGCGGAGGGAAGATTGCGCGAGAGGCTAAAGCGCTGGCGCCTTCCGCTTACCGGTGGGCGTGCAAGGGGCGAAATGCCAAGGGCATTCTGTATGAAGACATATTGACGAAAGCGGTTCGCGCGCGCGATCCGTTCGTCCACCTCAAAGGACGCTGGATTGTCCGCCGCCTCGCGCCCGACTGCGCGAGAGTTGAACTGACTTCATTGCCGAAGGAGCGCGACGAGTCCCGCTTGCTGTTCGAAATGGGTTTCGAAACCGCTAACGTACACTTGAGCAGGCCCGCAGCGGCGAAGTCGGTACTCCGGGATTTTAGAAGCCGAAGACCCCACTGGCTTCATGAAGTCGCCGTGGCGATGGCCAAAGCTACCTTGAAGGATTGGGATGAGTGGCGCGGCGGCTGAAGATTAACGGCACTGACCACTCTCCGGTTCGGGTTGGCTCTGCGCCGTTCCACCGCCGACAAAGTGGACCACCTCCAGGCGATCGCCAGCCACCACCGTCGTCTGTGACCAGAGCCGCCGGGGAATGATTTCGAGGTTTCGCTCGATGGCCACCCGGTCAGCGGGCACTTTCATCCATTCGACGAGAGTTTCCAGAGTGAGATCGCCTGGTATTTCGCGAGTCTCGCCGTTCAGAGAGACAGAAATCACACGCACCTCCAGGCAAGCGGGAATGGCGGGCCAGAGTCGAAAGAGCTTGACACGCTGATTTGCGCGCTCCGATACTAGTTCCTTAGAAGGCACTTCAGTTCGCAGTTGGGTCGCGATGCTACAGCCATACGTCCCAATTTTAATTCAATTCGTTATCGTAGCTGCGCTGGGCGGGATCATCATTGGAGCTTCCGCGTTCGTGGGCCGGAAGCCGCGGACGCGCGCCAAGCTGGCGCCCTATGAATGCGGCAGTCCGCCGGTTGGAGACGCGAGAGGACGCTTTTCCATCAGTTTCTATCTGGTGGGAATGCTGTTCATACTGTTCGACGTAGAGGCCGTATTCTTGTTTCCTTGGGCGGTCATTTACAAAGAGCTGAAGTGGTTCGGCTTCTTTGAGATGCTTGTGTTCATCCTCGTCCTCTTAGCAGGGTATCTGTACGTCTGGAAGAAAGGCGCATTGGACTGGACTCGCTGAAGATGCCGCCAGCACCTTGGCGTACTCTCAGCGTGAATCGCCCGCCGTCACCCCGGTTCAGATCCTGGCGCCCGCAAAACCCTTAGTGGAGTGAGCTGTTCGCCCGCGTCGTGGCTGGGACGGGTAGTCGTATCTCATGAGCGCAGACGCTGAAAGTCAGGCCGTCGTCAAAAGGCTCCGGGAGTTCAATCCGGAGGCCGTGGAAGACGTACAACTATTTCGCGACGAACTGACGGTGCGCATTCGCGCTGTGAGTCTGCGGCAGGTGTGCGAGTTCTTACGAGACGACAAGGAACTTAGCTTCAAGTATCTCTCAGACCTGACCGCTTTGGACCACTATCCGGGTGAGCCTCGATTTGAGACGGTCTACCATTTGTATTCGATCGAAAACAATCAGCGGTTGCGCCTCAGAGTCCGCTTGGGAGGCGATGACCCGCGGGTGGACTCGATGGTTCAAGTCTGGCCGGCGGCTAACGCCTTCGAACGAGAGGTGTTTGACCTCTTTGGGATCTATTTTGTAGGTCACCCGTACCTCGTCCGAATTGTGCTTCCCGAGGATTGGGAAGGCCACCCGTTGCGCAAGGATTATCCAGTGGAGGGCTACCGCTGATGCCGCTCACGCTGGAAAGAGTTCCCGGCCAGGAAGAGCGCGTGGTTCTCAGCATGGGACCACAGCATCCGTCCACCCACGGAGTGCTGCGGCTGGTACTGGAACTTGACGGCGAGACCGTGGTGAGGTCGATTTACGATATTGGCTACCTCCACACGGGCTTCGAAAAGTCGTTCGAAAACCTCACCTATTCGCAAAACATCACGCTCACGGACCGGATGGACTATCTCGCACCCCTCTCCAACAATTTGGGCTACTGCCTGGCGGTAGAGAAGTTGTTGGAACTGGAAATTCCCCCCAAAGCCCAGTTCATCCGCGTCGCGCTGGCTGAACTTACTCGCATTCAAAGTCACCTGGTCTGGCTGGGCACGCACGCCATTGATATCGGCGCCATGTCGGTGTTTCTGTATTGCTTCTGCGAACGCGAAGATATCCTGCGTATTTTTGAGATGGTAGCGGGCCAGCGCATGATGACCAGCTACTTCCGCATCGGCGGGCTCGCGCTGGAGCCTCCG
>JASHYZ010000580.1 GCA_030042795.1 Terriglobia bacterium
ATGGTGACTCAGATCAACAGTCAGCGGTTCTACGTGATGGGTGAGGTAACGCGAGGCGGCACTTATCCCCTGGTTCCCGGTATGACCGTGCTTCAAGGTTTGTCCGGCGCCGGCGGTTTTACACCCTTTGCGAACCCCAAAAAGATATATATCTTACGAGACGAAGGCGGTAAGCAGGCAAAGTACCCCTTCAACTATAAGGAAGTGGTGAAAGGTAAGAACCAGGATGAGAATATTACCTTGCAGCCGGGTGACACGATTGTGGTTCCCTAGCGCTGCGACGGCAGAACAGATTCAAACACCGCCGGGAAATAAGAGGTTACGTTACCAGGCTGGCAGCGGGGAATTGCTGGTTGCTTTGGCCACTGCAACAGACTAGCCAAGGGCTACGCCCTTGGTATCCGATGTAGGGCCGGGGCTTGCCCCGGCCAAGGCCGACCCAAGGGGTCGGCCCTACAACCGCGGAACGCAAACGAGAACAAAATTCACGTTTCGACGCGTATAACGGTCTAGACGAGGTCCTTATGATCGGGAATCGCGAGATGAGCTTCGATGACTACTCCAACATTCTCCGGCGCCGTTTGCGCTTGATCGTGCTGCCGGCCATCGCAGGAGCCATCATCGGCTTTGTCATTACGCTATTTATTCCGGCGGAGTACACATCCACCAGCCTGATTCTTGATGAGCGCCCCACGATTCCTCAGGATCTCATCCAGTCGGCTCACCCTGAGGATCTGCTAGTGCGGCTCGCCACCATGCAGGAACGCATCGAAAGCCGCACGCGCTTGCAGCCCCTCATTGAGCGCTATGACATGTTCAAGGGCGAGCGAAAGAAGTCGATGGAAGACGCCGTGGAAGCCATGCGCAAGGTGATCGACATCAAGCCCGTTCTGCTCGGCGGAAACCTGCTGAAAACCTCCGGCAAGGAGTTGCCTCTGCCTGGCTTCAGCATTAGTTATACCGCCGACACTGCGCATCTGGCCCAGCAGGTCACCGGCGAGTTAACCTCCATGTTCATCAGTGAGGACCTCCAGCAAAACGAGACCATGGCGAAGGGTACTGCGCAATTCCTGTCGAATTCGTTGGCCGACGCCAAACGCGCGCTCGACGAACAAGATCAGAAAATGGAGGAATTCAAGCGCAAGAACCTGGGCTCGCTGCCCGATGACCAGCAGGCGAACCTCCAGGTGCTGGCCACGCTGAATACACAGCTCGCGGCGGTAAACGATCAAATAAGCCGGGCTCAACTCGACAAGACTTATGAGCAGTCCTTGCTGACTCAGCAGGAAGCGACATGGCACGCGGTACAGAACGGTGACCAATCCGCCGCCCAAGTACCCACACTTCAAGAACAGCTCAACAAAATGAAGGATAGCTTGGCCCTCCTTCAGGGCCGCTATACCGATGATTATCCGGACGTCGTGAAATTGAAAGGGAATATCGCACAACTACAGGCGCAAATTGACGCGCAAAAAGCGGCGGCACAAAAACCAAGCGATAAGACCACCGCCGCGCAAGCGCCCACACCCGGCACTGCCTACGAACCGGCGGGCAGCCAGACCTCTCCTGCCAAGACGGCAACCAGTCAGGGAACAGAAGAAGCTGCCAATCCCGCACTCGTTCCGGCGTCAATTCAGGAATTGCGCGCCCGCCTCAAACAAGATGACAACTTGATCCAGCAGAGGACCAAAGAACAGGCCCACCTTCAGGAGGAGGTGAAAGCCTACGAGGGCCGCGTTGGAGTAAGCCCGCTGGTGGAAGAGCAATACAAGCAGCTTACTCTGGGACATGACGCTGCGCTGAAGTTTTACGACACCCTGCTGGCCAGCCAAGACCAATCTCAAATGACCGCGAACGCCCAGAGCAACGGGCAAGGCGAAGAGTTCCGCCTGCTCGATTCGCCCAGTCTGCCTTTGGTCCCATCGTTTCCGGTGTGGTGGCAGTTTCTGCTCGGCGGGTTGGCGGCCGGCCTTGCTATCGGCATAGGCGTGGCGTTTATTCTTGAGCTTCGCGACAAGGCCCTCCGCGACGAGCGTGACGTGGAGTTCTACTTGGACATGCCCACCCTGGCGGTGGTACCGGCGATCGAGCTGATGCCGATGGGAAACGGTGCCGGTGGCTCGACGCGTAGGCCCAAGCAGTCTCGGTTGCAACCGGCCGGCATGGCCGGAGGGAACTAACGTCCGGCTGAGCGGCGGTCTATGACCCTGTGGGACCGCCGAACTCGCCGATTCCGGATGGCGGCGGTTAGAAACCGGAACTCGGCTACAAGCGACGCAAGACGTTCATTCACACCTCCCCTCCTTCTTTGAGAGAACTGCACGAAGCGCTGGGTGAAGGCTGTCCGCATAGGCGCTGGGACGCCATCGTCCTCGCCTGCGCTTTGCTTTCGTTCGTCCTCCTCAATAGACTTTCCGTCCGGCTTGTGTCGTCGCCGGAGCGCTCAGCTTGATAGGGTTCAACTCGCCAGCCCTTAGGCTGAGTCCCATCCAATCCTCTACGCTATGTCCCCTATAACCTTTTTTTAGTTGCGCGAATTCGTGAAGTTGGCTAGTCTTTATCCCGTTTAACAGGTTAACTGCTACGAACTGAATAGCTCGCGCCGGGTCGCAAAGATCGCACTTAAGAAAGAGCGCAGGGACACAATCACCCTGGGCCGGAGGAGGGTCTTCATGTTGCGGCGCTTGTGCGCCGCTGGCCGTGACGCACAGTGTGCGTGTTTGGCGTCGGCATTTTGGACGCCCAAGACCTTCCGCCGTCGATCTCACACGACATGTCAGGTACCAACGCGCGTGCCGCCGCTTGCCGTAGGGGTGCGGGCGAGACGTCCGCGCTCCCACAGTGTTCGGGCAAAGCTCGCTTCCGGCGCGCGCAATTCTTTTTTGAAGGGAGATACTCTCATGTATAAAGCGCCTAGGTTGAGTGGCTTCGTCGCCGTTCTTTTCCTGCTGTCTGTAACAGCGGGGCAAGGCCAGACGAACCGGGGTTCGGTCTCAGGCAGCGTGTACGACTCGAGTGGAGCGGCAGTTCCGGGCGCCACCGTGCAACTCGCTTCAGTGGCCACGGGCGTGTCGAGCACCTTGACGACTTTGAACTCAGGAGAGTTTGTGTTTCCCGATCTCTTGCCTGGCACCTACGCGCTCACGGTAAGTCACAGCGGGTTTCAGACGCAGAAGATCGACAACGTGGAGGTGGACGTGGCAAGAGTCACCACTATCCCCGTCACTCTGGCTATGGCCCGGATGACCAACACCGTCGAAGTCTCCGCAACGGCGGCATCATTAGAGACACAGCAGACGGCCCTGAATTCGGTGATCACCAATCAGGCTGTGCAGGACATCCCCTTGAACGGACGTGACTACCGTCAGTTGTTAGTGCTCACGCCTGGATTCGTCTCCGGCGCGGGCGCGCACGAGGCCACCAACGGAAATCGGGACAACCAGAACAACTGGCAGATCGACGGCGTGGATAACAATGACTTCTGGCAGAACTCAGAAGCCTTCAACCAGGGCAGCATTTCCGGCGTGGCCGGCGTGTTGTTACCCATCGATTCCATCCAGGAGTTCAACCAGCAGAGCGCCGGCAGCGCCGACTATGGCCGCAATCCCGGTTCCATGATCAATGTGGTGATCAAGAGTGGTACGAACCAGTACCACGGAAGCCTCTATTATTTCAATCGCAACGCAGCTCTGGCCGCGCAATCGCCGTTCTTTGTGCCTGGCGCGTCTTCCGAGTTGAGCAACCACAATTTTGGGGGATCGTTCGGCGGGCCGATCATAAAAGACAAGCTGCTGATCTTCCTCGGTTACGAAGGGCAGCGCTTCATTGCGGGCAACGCTTTGGCGGCTACCGTCCCGTCTCAAGCCTGGGTGAACAACGTCGAGACCAATGTGCTGGCTCCGTACAACGTGCCCGTGAATCCGACGATGACGGCCGTGCTTAGCAATCTATGGCCCACGCAAACCTTTGCCAACGCACCGGCCACGGGCGGCAACTTCACCAGCGCCGACAACAACGTGTATTCCAGCGACAATTACGTGGGCCGGATCGATTGGAACATCAGCGACAAGAACCGCGTCTATTTTCGCGGGCTTCTCGGAAACGGCAACGCCACCGCCTTTGACGGCTCAGTGTTCGGCGCTTACTATCAGGCCGTTCCCAGCCGCCAGTCGAACTGGGTTCTGGACTGGACCGCCACGTTCACTCCGCGCTTGGTGAGCCAGGTCTTCGTGGGCTACAACTACTTCTTGCAGAACTTCGATGATGCCAACCACAGCCAGAACCCGCCCTCCTTCGGCTTCAACACCGGCGTCACCAACCAGAATTACGGCAGCCCTCACATCACCATTGCAGGTTTCACCAACGGCGGCGTAGGCGAGACCGCGGACCTGGGCCGAACGGATCCAACGTGGCACATCACGGACAATCTCGACTATAGCGCCGGTAGCCATTCCTTCAAGTTCGGGGGAGAGTATCGTCACGCCGGATTGTGGGTCCATTACCTTTGGGGCGCGCG
>JASHYZ010000581.1 GCA_030042795.1 Terriglobia bacterium
CCTCTTTGTGAAGCACCTCGCGTTCTACGTCGGTGATCAGATCGATCTTGGGATCGAAGTGCTGCCGATGAAGTGCATGCAAGAGCACATGTCGTCGGGGCCCGGGTATTACGAGGGAGCGCTGTACGACCTGGCACGACAAGGACGCGGCGTGCCGGCCGTCCCGCTCATTCTCATTGGGATCGCCGCGTGAGGGAGCAACACGAATTCAGAACTTCGGCTATCGCTCTTGACCTAGGTCCTTTCCTGTAGATCGTGGGGCTATCAGCGACGGGAGGTGTATAGTTGGCGTGATCTTTAGGCTTCTTGCCCATCCTCACACCTGCGAACTTGGCCGCCGGTTTACTGTGGCCGCTGCGTGCCTACCCAGACAAGCTCGATGGGCTCGCGCTTTGAGAGTTCCAGAATCTCGGGGTCTCCTGTCACAAGGCTAGCCTTATGCTGGCGCGCCGTTTCAACGGCGAAAGCGTCAGCGTAAGAAATCGGGAAGCGACTCTTCAGTCGCGCCGCCTCAAGGATCAGTCGGCGATCCGGAACGAGCGCCCGAATCGGCATCATCGGGAGTTCCGAAAGAAACCGCTCGGCGCGGGCCGCTCCGTGCCGTTTCGCAACTAGGTAGAAGACCTCGCCGACGTTGATCAGGCACATCACGGCTGACGCCTCCCCGCGGCTAGCCTGCTCCAAAATGTCCCGCACTCTCGATTTCGCGGGTTGCTCGCCTTGAAGCCACCCGAGCAGAGCCCAGGAATCAAGAACGCTCGTTGTCACGTGCTAGCTCCTGCCGCCGCTCCCGAGCTAAATCTTTTAGGAGGTCAGAGCCTTTGAATCGGCCTTCCCACTCTCTCCAGCTCCCCTCGGCACACTTTCGCAGGATGACCTCATCGGCTTCCACTCTCACCGTGAGGCGGTCGCCCTCGGTTAACCCGAGCTGATCACGCACAACTTTAGGAAGGGCTACTTGCCCTCTCGAAGATAAGCGTGCCTTCAGCATGAATCTTACTTTATAATAAGACAGGTCAGGAGTCAAGATTCAGCACGATGCCCTGCCGTAATAACGGGTAGCTCGTGGGATGACGTTTCTTCGGAGCTCAATCACTCCGCGAACTTCCGGCATAGAACACCGGCAAGGGCGTGCTCACCAGACGAGCGCCACGGAGCGAGGACATAGCCGTACACGTCGCGGTCTATGCCTGCACTTGTTTGAAACTTGCAACAATCTGGCGCTGAAATGTCTCTAATTTGGTGGACGGATTATCGCATTTTTTCGACCGCATTCGGCTATTCTGATAGCAGTGAACATTTCCAAGACTGAGGAGGAAACCATGAACAAAGCTACAGCTACAGCACGGGCTCAAGAACTCGAGCGCAGGCAAGAAGCTCCGCTCGCCACCCCGACGGATTTGAAGCCGGCGGCCACCAAGGAAGTTGCGGGGGCGATGAACGCCGTCCTGGCGGACGTGTTCGCGCTCTATCTGAAAACGAAGAACTTTCACTGGCACATGAGCGGGCCGCACTTCCGCGACTATCACTTGTTGCTCGATGAGCACGGCGACCAGATTTTCGCCATGACTGACGCCATCGCCGAGCGCGTCCGCAAAATCGGCGGCACTACACTACGTTCCGTCGGACATATCGCTCGCCTGCAACGCATTGCTGACAACGACGCCGAATACGTGGAAGCCGAGGACATGCTGGCCGAGCTGCGGGAAGACAACAAGACTCTGGCCGCGCGCCTGCGCGAGGCCCACAACGTGTGCGACGAGAATCGCGACATCGCCACTGCCAGCCTGATTGAAACCTGGATCGATGAGACTGAGAGGCGGACCTGGTTCCTGTTCGAAGCCAGCCGCCGGCCTGACTCGTCCGGCCATTAATAATGTGTTCGGTGCCAAGTGCTGGGCTAGGTGCGAGGTTGCAGATTCTCGGTACCAGGTGCCAAATGACCTCGGCACCTGGTACCAATACCTAGGGCCGGTTAGCGTTGAGGCTCAGGGCGGCGCTTGGGGGCCGGTTGAGCGGGTTTTGGCTGTGCAGGCCGAGCTGCTGGACGGGCAGCCGGGGCGGCGTGGGCGGGAGCCGAAGACCGAGGAGTTGAGCGATAAGAAGCCGTACGGTTCGGTGTGGTTTGGCGAGCCTGCTGTGTCTCCCTACGTTCGAGCTGCGGGCGCGCTGTGGGCGGCCCGCTGGGATGGCTCGCGGCCGACGGTCGGGTCGCCTTGTCGGCGGGAGCAGCAGGCCGGGAAGCGTGGTACGAAGTCGCGGGATTTGGCGTGGTCTGCCGAGCTGGTCGAGTCGCGCGCGCAGTTGTGGGGGCGCTCGGATGCGCCGTAATCAGCGGACGCGTTCCGGTTCCGCGGGGATTCGGCGTGCGGGCAGCCGGGCGGTTGGCTGCTGCAGTAGCTAGCCGCGCCGCGGCTGCAAAGGGGCCTCCAGCCCGGCTAGCGCGTACTACCCCGGTACCCGTGAAAGCTCCCGGCTTGGCTGTCGCCGCCACTGTAGGCCGGCCGTGGTTTACAGAAGCCCACTGCGCGCGATTGCTGTGGGCCACTTGCGCTTGTTGGGTTTGCGCGGCGGTGGCCTCAAAGCGCCGTGATTGAGCCGCCCTCAACTGCGCAGCCGTGGCGCGAGCCGTAATTCCGCCGGCGCCGCCATTGTAACTCACATGATTCACCGTGATGTTGTTGACCACGGTCTTGTTGTACACATTCGTTATGTTCGTAGTCGTGATGTTATTCACGGCCCGGTTGTAAAAGAAGTTTCCGTGATTCCAATAGCCGCCCGCGTAGCCGGATCCGGTATACCCGAATCCGTAGTTGATGCCACCGTAGAATCCAACCGTCGGTCCCCAGAATCCGGCGTGCCACATGAAGGCAGCGCCACTCCAGCCCCAATAACCAGGAGTCCACAGTAGGCCGACCGTAGGGGCCATCACCCACGTGCCCGGCACCCAGTAGTAGCCGTCCACCGGGTCATAGGCCCAATAGCCGGGCGTCCAGATGTAGCCCGGACCTGGACAAAGCGGCTGCGTGTAAACGGGCAGCGGCGGCGGAGCCATCGTAACCGACACGCCGATGCTGACCTGGGCCGAAGACGTGGCGGGCGTCGCCAACATCGCCAGCGTCACCAGTAATACACTTGCAGAGGCTAGTACGATCCGTGAAGCGGAACGCCGCAAGTCCCTTCGTTGTGAAGTTCGATGCAGACGCGCATCAAGTGTCCCCTTGCGGTCCCCGACCGATAAACTTGTTGTCATTCGCTGCTCACCGGTTGAATCGTGAGCGACGAGCCCGAATTCTTTGTTCATGTCAGGTTACCTCCAACACGGTTGAAGCAACAGAATTGCCAAACACCAGGCCTGCACTCGCGTTTCCTACGCAACTTCCATTAATAGAGATATTTGCGGAATCTGCGGCGCAGAATCGGCATGCTAAACGCGCACACGTTCTGAGCAAAATCTACACGTGATGGTGTGGGGCCGCGGCGCCCTACGGGATTTCCCTGGTATGTAGCGGCAATACGCCATTACTTCCGATTGACACTGCGACGAACGCGCGCTCATCGCTTGGGAGGTGGCCCTGGAGGTTCCGCCTTAGGATGCGTCGACTGCTCTTGAAGCTCGCGGCGCATTCGGCTGGGGTTGTCGAGCGGCTCCGACGGTTCGCCACGCTCGAGAGCAGCCTCGACGATCTTGGCCGGGTCAAACACCCGGAGATCAGGTGGCAGAGCGTTGTACGGCGTAAAGTCTGGCTTTTCCGTGAAGCAGTCGGAAAGGTCGGTAGCTGCGGCATCGTATTGGTTCAGGTAAGGCAATCCGAAAATCAGGTCGAAAGTCTTTAAGATGCTGGCCATGCTGGTGTGCACGTGCGAGACTCCGCGGCGCGAATAAGGGCTGATTACCAGCAGCAGGCTGCGATGGGCGTCCACGTGGTCCGTGCCGGACTGGGCGTCATCCTCAGTCACGAAAATTGCCGTATTCTTCCAGTACGTGCTGTGGGAGACGAGCTGCACCAGCTTACCCAGCGCGAAGTCATTATCCGCCACGTAGGAAGCGCGATAAGGGTAGCCATCGGCTGGCCGCGGGTCAGCCGTGTGGTCATCGGGCAGCCAGATGTACAGGAATTGCGGCAGAGGTTTGCGCCCGCCGGCAAACTCGCCCCACTCTTTCTTGAACTGCTGGAAGCGGTATTGGTCTGAGATTTTGGTATTGAACGTCGGATAGATGCGCGAGGTGTTTTCGAACAAAACCTGCGGCATGGGCACGTTTACCACTTCGCGCACGCCGGTGGGTTCCGTGTCCGCCTCCTCATCATCGTCGGGCATCTCGAGAGACTCGCCGTAATTACGAAACGTGATGTGGTGCTGGGCGAGGTGCTCCCACAGCGAACCGGCTTCGAGATAGGTCTCCGGCCACGGGTTGCAAGCTCCGATTTCCAGCCGTCCGGGCACGTCGGGGTCAGGCTTGAAATCGAATTGGCCTCCGTAAGCGGCCGGCCATCCCGCTTCCTCAAGCTCGTTCGGATAATTTCCGACTAACCAGTGGTGGCCATCCACGGAAACGTCGCCATCCACGTAATAGTTGTCACTGATGCCGAAGCGCTGAACGAGCGCGTGATGATTGGGTGTGACGCGAGCATGCTCGATCACCGGCAGAGACTCAGCCTGCTGGGCCGCCGCCTCATCCTTGTCCTCGTCCTTACCCGGTCTAACGGTGGCATCATCACCGTACCCCGAGTCCGCGATGGAAGGTTCTCCGTTCACCTTGTCGCCACTGACGCTGGTTACGTCGCCAAACACCTGGTCAAAGCTGCGGTTTTCTTTCACCACAAAGATGACGTGCTTGATCTGCTCGCTCACCGGCAAGACCGCCTTCGACGATTGCGGCCGCTCCGGGGATGGAATAGGGAAATGGGCTGGATGCACAGTGAGTCGGTTGGGAAGAAAGCCATTATTGGCCAGCGTTTGACTGGTTTCCGCAGGAAATGCGTTACTGTCCGGCATCGAGATGATGGAAACCACGCCGTGCGTGATGTCGCCGATGTAGCTTCCCTCGGGACCCGCGTGAAAATTCGGCCCCCCGTTCGGGCCGGCGCCAAACCCCTTAGCGTTCGCCACGTAAAGCGTCTGGCCGTCGGCGCTCACTGCCACGCGCGAAGGGAACCAGGCGGTGGGAATGTAACCCTGCACATTGAGGTGACGGGCGTCAATTACGGCGACGGCATTGATGCCGGCGCAGGCGACGTACAAGCGCTGTTTGTCAGGACTGAGAGCGAGCCCAAAAGGTAATATCCCGCGCAAGCCACGCACTGCATCTGCAGGCTCAAGCACCAACGTACGCTTCAGGCGCAGCGTGCGGGCATCGATCTCCACGATGCTGTCTTGAGTGGCGTTCGAGACAAAGATTGACTTGCGACCGGCCACCACAGCGCCGGGACTGCTCCCACCCACTGATTTCGGCCCAACTGGAATGCCAGTGCGCAGCTCTGCCTTCACTTCGGGATGGCTGGGGTTCGAAATATCGAGCGCCCAAACGGAATTGGAACCCGGACCGTTGGGATCGCCAACTCCAGGGATGTGGCGGCCGTCGATGGTGACGCCGGAGGTAGCTTCCTGGGAGGGGAATCCATAAGGTGGAAAGTTCAATCCGGTGTCTTTCGGGTTCTTGGGATTGAGGCCCGGAATGAGCGAATAGGTGAACATCCCGATGTTGGTAACGTAGGCGCTCCGGCCGTCAGCAGAAAGCGCCAAACCGAACGGCATCAGACCCACGCGAGTGCTGGAGGCGATGCGCCGCGAGTTGGTGTCGAAAACTACGAGACGAAAATGGGCGATGTCGAGCACGAAGAGGTAACGGCCATCCGCCGACAGCTTCATATCGCCGGTGAGGCTGTTTTGCATTCCGCTCGCAGCGTCGTCGAGCGACATTTCCCCGAGCCGCTGATGCGTCACCAAGTCAAAGATTCCTACTTTGCCGTTGTTACCCTCGGAGACGTAGAGCGTCCGGTTGTCAGGAGCAATGGCTGCACCCATAAAGACGCTCTTGGGGTCAGCGTCGGTGGGCTTGGCGCCTGGCGGAATCTGCGCCACCGTCGGGTGCGGGTCCGTCAGATGAGTGATGATGGAGACCGAGAACGGGGCGGTGCCGCTATTCACGGTTACTAGCGTGGACCCGTCGGGCGACAGCACCAGGCCATACGGATGCGGAGCAACCTTCACGTTCACGCCACGCGGCGTGATGCGGCGCCCATTGGGCAGGACGGCGCCGCCATCCGGTACGATGTTCGTGGGTAGAACGCCGGCGGGAGCGTTGAGCTCAATCTTGCCGGTCTCTTGACCTCGCGTCCCACGGTTCGCGTCAAACCACAGCATTGCGACGAAGCCAAAAATGAGGAAGCCAAGAATGATGAGGGATCGAAATCGAGTAGGCACCTGCAGATCTCCGATAGAGCAAAATTCAAAGCACGACATGCTAGCACACCAGTGTAAACTGACTGACCGCGAACCTGCGGAGTACTCTTAAGCTTCGTTTGCATGAGGAGGTTTCGGGATGGGAGAACCGGTCTTGGCAGGGAGGGCCCGCTGGCATTTGTCGGCGGCTCTGCTTGGTTGTGGAAAGGTGCTCGTAAGCCATGTCATTCCGAGCGGAGCGAGGAATCTCGCTATGAGGGTACAGGAAGTGCGAGATTCCTCGTCACCTTCGGCTCCTCGGAATGACATGTTGGGCGAGTCTTTCCGCAGCTTGGTAGTAGGGCTTGTGGCCGCCCTTCTGTTGGCAGCTTCCGCCCGCGTCGTGCGCGGAGCTGCCCGTGCGGCGGGCGCCCAGTCCGCTCCGGAGGAGGCACAACAGCCTTCTCTTGCCGAACGCATCCGCCAAGTGACCAGCCGTCCCGAATTCAAGCACGCAACGTTCGGCATCGAATTCTACTCGCTCGATAAGCAGAAGCCGGTTTTCGCGCTCAATCCCGAAGAACTCTTTACGCCGGCCTCTACCACGAAGCTGCTGACCGAAGGAACTGCGTTAGCCCTGCTCGGCGCCGATTATCGCTTTCACACGCGCGTCTACCGCACCGGTCCCCTGCAGCCGGACGGGACCCTGCGCGGCGATCTGGTGCTGGTGGC
>JASHYZ010000582.1 GCA_030042795.1 Terriglobia bacterium
TCCTTCCTTGCGCGAAGTGCATCGGACAGTCGCCGTACCCAAAGGAGCAGGGTTCTGGCGGAAGATCATGGCCTTTTCGGGGCCTGGATTCCTGATCGCCGTCGGCTATATGGATCCGGGGAATTGGGCCACTGACATTGCTGGCGGGTCGCAATTCGAATATCGCTTGATTTTCGTCTTACTGGCTTCCAATCTCATGGCAATTCTGTTGCAGTCGCTCGCGTCCCGGCTCGGGATTGTGACGGCGCGCGACTTGGCTCAAGCCTGCCGCGAGAGTTACTCACGCCGCACAAGCCTCGCTCTATGGGTCTTCGCTGAGATCGCCATCTCCGCCTGCGACTTGGCGGAGGTCATCGGCTCCGCCATCGCGCTCAACTTGCTCTTCCACATTCCACTTCTCATCGGCGTATGCCTCACGGCCCTCGATGTCCTCGCCATTCTGTACCTGCAGCATCGCGGCTTTCGCTACCTTGAAGTGGTTGTGGTCACCTTGATCGCCACCATCGGGCTCTGTTACCTTCTCGAAATCCTGATGGTTCGCCCGGAGGTTACCGGCATTTTGGGCGGCTTCTTGCCAACATCCCAGATGTTCACGAATCGGGAGATGCTCTACATCGCGGTCAGCATGCTGGGCGCTACCGTGATGCCGCACAATCTTTATTTGCACTCTTCACTGGTGCAGACCCGCGCTATCGAACGCACTCCCCAGGGCCTGAGAACGGCGATTCGATTCAACTTCATCGACTCATTTCTGGCCCTGAACTTCGCTTTTCTTATCAACGCCGCCATTCTCATTATGGCGGCCGCCACCTTCTATCGCCACGGCATGAGGCAGATGGCGGAAATTCAGGAGGCGTATCATACGCTATCGCCGCTGCTGGGGATTCCACTCGCAAGTTTCTTGTTTGCGGTGGCCTTACTCTGTTCCGGTCAGAACTCCACGCTCACCGGCACGCTTGCCGGCCAGGTTGTGATGGAAGGTTTCCTGAATATTCGTCTGGCACCCTGGTTGCGCCGGCTGATTACTCGCCTGTTGGCGATTGTGCCGGCGATCATCACCGTAGCGTTCTACGGGGCGGGCGGCACCGCGAAGCTACTGATCCTGAGCCAGGTCATTCTCAGCTTGCAGTTATCCTTCGCAGTTTTTCCATTGGTGAAGTTCACGTGCGAACCTCGCCGGATGGGCGAATTCACCAACCCCGGTTGGCTCAAGGCGCTTTCGTGGTTCGTAGCGTGGCTCATCGCCGGCCTCAATGCGTATTTGCTGATCCTGTTGTTGTGAAGAGCCAAGACATCGCACGCAAAGGCGCAAACGACGCTGAGTCGTGCAAAAACGTGACGGGCTTTCCCTTTGCGACTTGGCGCCTTTGCGTGAAACGCTGCTTTGACAGTTTCTAAGAACCGTTTCATAGCGAGTGGCGAATTACCATGTTCAAGAAGATTCTGGTTGCCCTCGACCACAGCAACGCAGATGGAGCGCTGCTGCCTCGTGTCAAAGAACTGGCGCGTCTGACCGGAGCTGAGATTCTGCTGCTGCACGTCTCCACGGGTTGGGCCGCGCAGTGGCAGAGCAATTTGAACCTCTCGGACTCGCCGGAAATGGAAGAGGATCGCCAATACCTGCAGCGGATCGAGCAAGATCTGCTGCGTGAAGGCTTCAGGGTTTCATCCCGGCATGGCGCCGGCAAACCCTCGGATGAAATCCTCAAGCTTGCGCGTGAGGAGGGCTGCGATCTCATTGCCATGAGCACTCACGGTCACCGCCTGCTTCAAGACTTGATCTATGGCACCACTATTACGCGCGTGCGGCACGAGTCCGAAGTACCGATCTTCCTTGTGAGGGGGCGCTAGGGCAACCATCCTGTCGGCTTATAATAGGCACAGGACGGCGTGGGAGCAGCCAAGCAAAGGGAACGTAGAGGGGAGGCGCAAGATGGACGGGATCATTTCCATCATCAATCAGAATGGCGTGTGGCTGATGATCATTGCGGTGGTGGGGATCACCGCTTGGTTCAGATACCGGGAGCGCGAGCTGAAGGTTCAACAGGAGATGCGGATGCGTGAAATGGAACATCTGCAGAAGATGAAAGAGTTGGAATTAGAAGTGGAAAAAGCCAAGGCCAAGCAAGCAACGCAGAACGCCTAGCCCCGCTCTTCCCATCGCCATTACGCCTGCCGGAGCGCCAGCGCTTCCGTCCGGCGGTCATTTCATGAGCCTTCGGCAAGAACTCATACCGGGATTCGCGACGCCGGAAGGCACCGCGCGGTTTCGTGACCGCTTTACAGGGCGGCTTCCGGGCCACTTTCGCGAATTTCGGGGCTTGTCACTGGCCTCTATCGGCATCGGAACATACCTGGGCGAGCCGGACGCGGCCACGGACGCTCTCTATCGGGAGGCGCTCGCCCGAGCGATCGAGCTGGGATCGAACGTGATCGATACTGCGGTTAACTACCGCCACCAACGCAGCGAGCGGGCTATTGGCGAGGAACTCGCCGCGTTGATTCGCGAAGGAAAGCTCCGCCGCGACGAAATCTTTGTGGCCACCAAGGGGGGCTTTCTGAGCTTCGACGGCGAAGAGCCCGCCAATGCCGAGGCGTACTTTCGCGAACGCTTCATTTCCCCCGGCCTGGTTAGTCCCTCAGATGTGGCGGCCGGTTGTCACGTGATGTCGCCGGCCTACCTGATGGACCAAATCGAAGTGAGCCGGCGCAATCTGGGCTTCGAAACAATCGATCTCTATTACCTCCACAATCCCGAAACGCAGTTGCAGCGCGGCACCGCCGAGGGCTTTTACGAACGATTGAAGGCAGCCTTTAGCGCGCTCGAATCCGCAGTCTCTGCGGGCAAGATTCGGGCGTACGGCACAGCCACCTGGAATGCCTATCGGGTCAGTCCTTCCGCGCCGGACGCAGTGTCATTGCCAAAGGTAATAAGCCTCGCCGAGGAAGTCGGTGGGCCCGCGCATCATTTTCGCGCCCTTCAGCTTCCCTTTAACCTGGCCATGCTTGAGGCGCTTGATCCGGCCACCCAGTCCATGGACGGCAAGCCTGCTCCAGCCCTGGTGGCTGCGCGCTCCCGGGGCTTGATGGTGTTTGCAAGCGCCAGTCTGCTGCAAGGACGCTTGGCGCAGGGACTGCCCGGTGAGATTACGCGGCACTTGGTCGGACTCGACACCGACGCCCAGCGTGCGCTTCAATTTGTCCGCTCCACGCCCGGAATCACAGCGGCGCTGGTGGGCATGAGCCGGCTCGAACACGTGGAGGAAAATC
>JASHYZ010000583.1 GCA_030042795.1 Terriglobia bacterium
CATGGGGCAACGGCCCGCGTCAGGAATTCATGCCGCCTAGTCGTTTAGGTATCGATCTGATATGGCGTGCATTTATTCAAATGTTTGAGGGAGAAGGCGGCAGCCCCGCCAGTGCACCGAGCGTTCGCATCGTCAATCTTTCGCTCGGTGACGCTAAGCGCCGCTTCGCTGGCATCATGAGCCCCTGGGCGCGGCTGGTCGATTATATAGCGTGGACTTATAAGACACTCATTCTGATCAGCGCGGGGAACATTCTTGATCCACTGCCACTGCCAGGCGTGGCGACGTGGCAAGAGTTTGAGGATGCGTCCCCCGCAGACCGGCAGTCGATCGTCTTGCGCAGTGTTTTGCAACAGCGTGCCGTAAGGCGGCTTCTGTCACCGTCCGAGGCGATTAACGCGCTCACCATCGGCGCCTGTCACGTAGACCAAATGGCCAATAACGGCCACGGCGTGATGGTAGCGGACCCGTACGAAAGTGAGTTTCTGCCGAACACAACTTCCGCTCTTGGCCTTGGATTTCGGCGCGGGATCAAACCCGAGTTGCTCTTTCCTGGGGGTCGGGAGAAACTCCGTTCGAACACCACACATGCGCCGATAGATCTACGTCCAATTGGCAGCCCTAATCGCCTTTTCGGTATCAAGGCTGCGGGTCCCGGCACCAAGGGCACACTCAGTGAAGTTACGTGCCACCACGGCACAAGCGTCGCAACGGCGATGGCGACGCATAGCGCGATCCGTATCGTCGAAGCGCTGGAAGCGGCGGAAATCGATCCGGCCCATGTTTCGGTCGATGACAAGTTTTGCAGCCTAGTGGTCAAGGCACTCCTCGTTCATGCCGCCCGATGGCATAGCTCAACCGTTGAGAGCCTAAAAGAGATAGTCAATCCCAACGGCTCCCTGTACTGGGAACATGAGCGCGAGGAATTGACACGGTTCTTTGGTTATGGACGACCGGATATCGAGCGGGTACTCGATTGTGCGGAGCAACGCGCTACTCTGGTTGGCTGGGGTACTCTTCAGGACGGCGGCGCCAACCAATATCGGGTGCCGTTGCCGCCCGAAATAGAGAATCTCAGTGGATTTCGGGCCGTTTCTATTACAGTAGCATGGCTCACACCGCTGAACCTCAATCACCGCATGTATCGAATGGCAAAGCTCAGCGCGTTCCCAGGAAATGACAGGGAATTCTCCTTGGGAGTGAGCCCTCTTGGAGTGCAGCCCTCCCATCACGCGGTTGAGCGCGGGACAGTCTTTCACAAGTCGTGGGAGGGTTCCGACGCGGTACCCTTCGTGGATAACGGCGATCTCATCTTCAACGTTGAGTGCAAGGCGACAGCAGGCGATATTGATACGGACATCCCGTACGCGGTTGCGCTGACTATTGAGGTCGGGCAAGACGTTAAGATTCCTGTCTATGAGCGGGTGCGCGAGCGCCTGCGCGCCGCCGTGCGGGTTGCCCCATGATAAACCGGATTATCGCGTAGGGATGACGAAGTTATCGTCTTCGCTCCAGACGATTCCGCGGGCCAGATACTCGGCGACCACGAAGCGGATCATGATGGTTGCTTCAGCGACAGCCAAGTATCTGTAGAGTCCTTCCTGAACTTCAATCCAGCCTGGGCGAAATGCTTTATGTCCGCCGACCACGATACGCTCCATCGCACGACTTCCTATCTCAGGCCACAGTGAAACGGACGGCATGGACTCGAAATGCTGTCGCGCTTCGGTCGTGAGGAGGTGAAGAGGTGTGATCATAATGTGTGATGGCTCGTCTCGATGCGTTTCACTCAGTTCATAAGCCGCATGGCCCCGCGCAAGCTTCAGCACAACATCTCTGATGCGATTGTCCTCGATGGCAAACGTCGTCCCTCCATCACTACCCGCCGTCCTAGCTTGACTTAGCCGCTGCCAGCGCCGGGGACTCGTTCAGAATCCAACGGATTTTGGGGCGCAGGACAGATTCAACAGACCCGGTGCGCGCACACTCGACCAGGCACGCAAAATATTCTTCGTCCAGTGAGAATCCACCGTTGCACTTTGCGCAGGCGGGAACAACCGGGAGGTTGGCCGCGTAAGGCTCATCCAAGAGGATACGCGATGGACAGTGGTCCCGTGTCTTTGTTTCAGCTCCACAGTGGATGCATGCCGCGATCAGGCGGCTGTCCGCATACGACTGGAGGTATTCCATGAGGATTCCCGAGTTGAACTGCAGTCACTGGATATATCCGAAGAAACCGATTTCCGGCTGGCCGGGTTTGCCGACGAGAAGAGCACGATCAAGAAGGCGGTTGCCCTCCTCGCAGGACGTCTCTGGCACGAGACAGCAACTGTGGCAGGCCGAAAGATTGCAATTCTCGGCCCCCTGCCCTTGACTTTCGATGCAGACCGGGTCTGACGAACACCATCCGGCCTTCTGAATTGCGCGAGCTACGATATTCTCAAATGTCCCCTGAGCAGCCTGCCGTACCAACCCGCCCATGGAACCTTCGGAGTCTCCAGAGGCGGTATAGATCAAAACCCCGCACATGGGTTCATTGAGATTGTCGCCGGCGCAGTACAACCGTTCCCGTAATGATGCACTCCCATATCCGCATTCATATGCAAGCTGATTGATCAGAACGTGCGCGAAGGTGTGCACGAGGACAAACTCCGGTTCGATTTGGCGGGGGTTCTGGCCTTGCGTGCCTCGTCTGAGGTTATACGTCGCGTTCAAGCGCCCGATACGTTCCCGGACAGCAGGCGTCCGGTTCAGCCAGCCATCCAGACGGGCACGGTCAAACTCGACGAATACACCCTCGCCTCTGACAATCATGGCTGGAAGCCAGTCGATTCGCTGATCCAAGGCCAGGCGTTGGAGGCGAGGGCTTGCAAGATTACCGTCAGGAGGAAGGATACGTGTGAACCCAGCGAGCGCGCGGGTTTCCCTCAATTTGTGGATGAGGGCGAGATAGGAAAACGAGGAGGAAACGGGCGACTCATATTGCTGGGTATTTGCCGGTTCGACGAGCAAATCGCTTTGTGGGGCTCCGCGACCCGCCTTCAGAGCATCATACTCGCTCTGTCGAAAAGCCTCTTCTGTCTCTATGGCCAGGATGGACGGTTCGGGTATTCCCTCCAACTTGCGTTGCGCTGCAGCTCGCAGTTCCTCTGCGTCGAGATTACGCATCGACGCGACCATTTCACAGCGGTCGGCCGAAATCCTGCCGTCAACGAGTCCGGAAGAAAGTGGCCCCCACACGCGCGGGTCTTCAAGAGCCTTCACGACGCCGCTGGCTGCGGTCTCGGCCCAGAGCGGGAGATAAATAGAACTGACTACGTGCGGGAAATAGACATTTGATGCACCTCTCTGGACTACCTGCAGAAATTCGCCGCATCCTGGGGGATTCTCCCATTCACCGAGCCAGGGCCGGAAGCCCTGACAATCGCAACCGAGGCGATGTAGCGCACCACCCCGCTGTTCGTTGAAATCGAAAATTCCGCCCAGACTCCGAGTCTGGCCGCACGTGCATGTGATTTTGATTCCGGTCAGCCCGGCTGATGATCGACCCGCCAGTAGCCGCAGGCGACAGGTATCCGTTCCGGCTTGGCCCCGGTGCACCCACTCCATGAACGGAAAGTCCTGTATATGACCACGCGGGCAGGCGGTGACAAATCGGACCGGTATCAACCATGGTTTCCGCTTACGCTGAACACAGTTCCTCGTCGGCCAAGGAAAAGCCCTGCATCTCTGCCGGTTGTTGGCAAATAGCGGAAGTTCCTCCATTCCGCCGCAAAAGTGGCAGTAGTGCCAGCGGGGAAATCGCACAAACGGGACGTCTTCGTTCGCGTACGTAACCCCTGTTCCCGGATCGCGATGCTCAGGGGGTAATCTGAGATGAGTCACTCCGAGTCTGGCCTCGAGCCGCTCCTCGCGGACGAGCCAGTCCGGCGGACATTTCTTCTTCGCATGGGCCGTCCACACGTCAAGACCGGCAGTCATGAGAGACTCGTCGCGCGGAAAGGAGATCATTGCCCCCACTCCGAAAGGAGAGATTAGCTGGCCCCTACGAATCGGTCTGTCAGCGGGCATGCAGGAATCAGACCTCCTCCGGCGGCGGGAATCGCGGTATCACGCGTGCGTCACAGGTCGAGTCAACATTGCGCATTGAGCTGGGTGTCGGATAAGTGGGTTCACTCCAATCGGCCAGCTTCTGAGTTCCGCTCGGATACATCAGCGGTGTGTCAGGAGAAGGGGGTTTGAAATCACCATAGCGCGGGGGAGGATTACGCCTCCAGTCCGCGAAAATCTCTTCGAGCTGCCGACGGGTAGCGTCGCGCTCTCCGGGATCGATCTGTCCGACACGGTCCGTAATCATTTGGATCGCAAGCGGTGCCAGGCTCTCGATTGGCTTCCACGGCTGAGGCCAGGTTCGGGCACCCTCGCCTCCCAGATAGCGGACAAGGGTGACCGCCAGCGCATGCAATGCGCGATCGCGTACCGGAACGGCGAAAGGTGTCACGCTTGTCGGTTCGACCCACCGATAAATACACTGGTGATAGGAGCGGAAATGCTCAAAATGGGATCGGTCCCGAGGCTTCGAGGGATTATAGACAGTGACGACGAGGCCGGGCCGGGACCGACCCACGCGACTTGTCGCCTGAATGTACTCCGAGGTTGTTTTTGGCTGACCCACGACAGTCATCAGCCCGAGTCTTGGTACGTCGAGGCCCACCTGAATCATATTCGTCGCCAGGCAGACATCGATCGGCAGGGGCTCCTTGGTCCCATTCCACTCTATGAATAGCTGCTGGAGTACTTCGGGGATCTCGGTGCTTTGAATGCGGCTGGTAAGCTCGCGGTCAGCATTGATGAAACGCCTCGGGTCGTTGCCGTCCCAGGGTCGAATCTCCAGCCGGTCCCACATGGCGTTGAGATAATCGGTGATGTCCGCCCGAATGAGGGTCGCGGCATGCCCCAGCTCGCGCAAACTGTTGAAGTAGGACATAAGCGTCCAGTACGGGTCGAGCTTTCTCGGATCTTTCTCCGGCAGACTCTTCACCGCCTGAAGCAGGGCCGCCATGACGCGTATCTGTGCGGTAACGTGCGAGGAGAGAGCAGTTGCAAAGACACCAACATACAACCGGCCGGGAGCCGTATTGTCCTCGCGCGCAAAAAATGACTCGCCCGCCTTCAGCCCCTGTGGAGGGAAAAGAAAGACTGACCTGCCATAGAGATTGTGGACCTGATCATCTGCACGGCATATGGTAGCCGTGGAAGCTACGATCTTCGCCGGTATGCGCTTTCCATCGACCTCGTGAGTGCACAGCTGGTCCAGAACGGTTTCGTAATGACCCACCATTGATCCGAGGGGACCGGATATGAGGTGCAGTTCGTCCTGGATTACGAGATCCGGAGGCAGGCAGCGGCCGCCAGTATCAAGTCCGAACAGGCCACGCGCGTCGGGATACCACGGCAGCAGGGCAAATTTGTCAACGGTTCCGATCAGGAGAGTCGGGCGTTCTGCGTAAATAGCTTCATCGACAACATAGAGCGGTAGGCCATCATTGAAGTCGCAGTCCGGGTCATCGCAGCAGAATTCCACACGTTTCGGGTTGGAGTACTGTCGGTATCCTTTGACTTTGTTGCCGCGACCAAATTCAATCGGTCCCATCTGCGCGCCGCACCACGGGCAGTTCAGCATGACAAACGGATTTTCCCGCTCGCCCTTCAGCAGATCCTGAAACTTTCTGACGGCATCATCGTGACGGATCGGCGTCACGTCACCGCCGACCCACAGACCAATGGAAATAGGTGTTTGGCCGAGATTGCTCTCTTGGTCTTTGCGCGTCCTCTCGCAGGCGCAAATCAGCGATGCCGCCCGCTGGTATTGCTGGGTTGTCAGTAGGCGCAAGGTGTACCGCATCAGGGCCGTTGTGCCAGCGTTTTCGGGATTCTCCAGACGGCGCCAGAAAATGGCAAATGCGGTCAGGCCAAGATATGCCTCCGTCTTGCCGCCGCCTGTCGGAAACCAGATCAGGTCCACGATCTTGCGCTCATCGCTCTGCCGGTCGCTCATCGAGCCCAGATTCATTAATATGAACGCGAGCTGAAATGGCCTCCAGCGACCTTTTTCCGCCGGAATGTTCGACAGATCGGGCGCCGCATACGGTCGCTCAAGGACGAGGGAGTCCTTGTCCCTCACCCATTTCCGTTGTTTGACCGGATTTGAGGCCAGTTCATAATGAAATTGCTGCTCCAGCATGGCGCGGTTCATCAGCGCGAATGCCTGGCGGACGAGATAGTCGGTTTCGAGAAGCCTGATTCCGGCGCGCATACGATTGAGTGCGCTGCGGCAACCCTCAAGATGGCGGCGGGCGGCTGCGTGGTGTTCCGTCGCAAGAAAAGAGACATCGCTTTCCCGCTCACCAATCCACCGCTGATACTCGTCGGCAAGACGGCGGCAGAGCATTGCCGATTTCTCGGTGCCCGCCGCAAGCTCCTGCATCGCCAGGTCGAGATTGCCAATGTGGCGGGGGACAATCGGCTTTATCTCATACGTGGGCAACGATTCGGTGCGTATAGCCGTGGTTGCGGCTCCGGCCTGATCGTTCCATTCCGCCGCGCAGCCATGACCGACGGCAAAGGTTTTCAGATGGGAGAACAGGAGACGGAGCGACTGCTCTTCCGCGTCCAGCGCGGCGCCGATACGATCGGGATACTCGAGGAAACATGCGTGCCCGGAGGGCTCGGACACTTCAAAGCCGCATTGAAAGTAACATTCCTCATCACGCGGCCTCTGCGCTGCAGCGGTCCGGTTATTCAACAATGTAAAGGTGATGATTCTCTCGGAACCGGGCGTTTTCGCGCGGACGTGCGGCCGGCTGAAAACATGCAGCGCCAGCGGCGTATCCGCACCGTCAGCGGCGATCTTGAACTCCCGCACAACAGGCTTCGCGGGTGCGAAATCGGAACAGTCAATGTCCAAAACAGCTTCAACGGGTCGCCGGAACCAATGATGCTGCCACTTGCCGTCCTTATCAGGACGGCCGAGGCCAGGAACGGCGGCGCGTTCGTACCGGGCGCATTTGATGTTGACATGCAACTTCTCCGGAAGCCGCAGAAGCGCTGACATGCCCATTGCGCTCGGCAGGTATTCGTTAGCCCGATTGACTTCCTGGTCGGTTGGAATCTCGCCTTCCCCGCGTGCGTCCTCACGCGGATCACCGAGGCCTGTGTCTTCGTTCTCAAGCTCCTCACCGTCAGACACCGCACTATTCTCAGATTGCACTTCTTCCTCTGACGCGGTCTCCGCTATGGACACCACAGCCTTACGTGGGAAAAGCACACCTGCACTGTAACGGAGCCGCGGAGGGTCTTGCGGCCTGAGAATCTCCTCGCGGTTCAACTGCTGTGCAGGAAATCCGGGATCGGGCCCGATCAGCTCACGCCGCAGAAAATCGACGATATCGCGGCGCACTTCCGCACTCACCGGTTCACCTCCATTGTTCGGACATCCGCTTACGGAATGCCTCACGCACAGCCATCTTGGTACGGGCATGAAGCAGCACGGTCAACAGACTGCGGGCGCGCGACATTGCGACGTACAGAAGAGAGCGATCTTCGTCGCTTTCAATCCGATCGACATCGCACAGTACGATTGCTGTGCTTTCCATTCCTTTGAATGCCTGTGCGGTTGCAAAAGCAAAGGTCGGTTTGCGGGTCTTACCGGGGGAGTCAATGGGACGGATACAGAACGCAGGGGCATCCGTGAGTCCTGCCGCGGCCGATTGCTCCAGACGATATCGGGAGAGAATCACAACATCGTCCGGCTTAAGACCGGACTCCGACGCCATCACCGAGAGGACCTTTTCGAGGGCGGCGCGCTGTGAAGTAGGGTCGTCATAGTAGGAATAGTCCACCGACGCTCCGTCAATCTGCCCCATTCGATAGGGCGGTGACTCAAACCCGGAGAGAAGTGCTGTTTCCTCCCCGATTCTCCGCGTATTGCGGCAGTTCTGATGGAGTGTCGCACGCACGTAAGACGTACAGACTGGAGCGATCACGTCGTGGGGATTCACCGGACCAC
>JASHYZ010000584.1 GCA_030042795.1 Terriglobia bacterium
CGGCGAAGCATTTGGTACTGGTGTCATTCGAACGCCCTGGACGCAGTCATTCCCGCGAAAGCGGGAATCCATTGCAGAGGTCCTTGGAAAAAAGGATATCCACGAAGTGGATTCCCGCTTTCGCGGGAATGACTGCGCCTCGGAGGGTTTCGCCCGAAGGGTGCGATGAGATTCCTCGTCGCCTGCGGCTCCTCGGAATGACAGCCTGGACGAGTTTTCAACAACCTGTCGGGTGAGCATTTAACTGCTATGGTGAGCCTGCGGTGATTCTCGTCTAGCAGGACGCGGGCGCGAGGGCCGGCTATCCGAAGAGACCCCGCTCATGCTTGCCGAGACGGGTGCTACATGCCGGACAAACGCGAGTTCCCGCCGTCACATGCGTACTGCACGAGGGGCACCGCGAAGGATCGTAGGTAACTTCGTCCAGGACATACCGGAACACGATTCCGAAGATGACCCACACGAAGTAAGCGCCGATGAGTTTGAGCCACATCGCCTCTCATATCGACAGTTTTCCCCGATTCAATGAGTTGACTCAAAAGACGCCGGAATGAGCCGGTGAAGCGAGTGTATACTAACGCCAGGTCGTTGCGGTGAAACTCCTTCCCATTACCGGTTGTGACGACAGCCGAAGCTGGCGGACGCCGACGATCATTGCCCTGGCACCCACCACACTGATGCTGATCACGCTGCTGGTGCACGCGCAGCAGCCGGCGAATCCGCCGGAAGTGAAAACGCGGGAGGCGCCGCCGTCGTTCCAGATTCGGGTGGAGCGCAACCTCGTAACGGTGCGCGTGGTGGTGCGAGACCCGAAGGGGCGCACCGTTGGCAACCTTACCCAAAGTGATTTCCGGCTGCTCGACGACGGCAAACCTCAGGAGATCTCCAGTTTCACGGTGGAGACCTCGGGAGAACGCTCCGCTGGAGCGGCGCCGGCGCCTGCTCCGGCACAGCCCGGTGCCGCGCCGCCCCAAGCGGCAGTTCCGCCCCAGCACTTTGTGGGCTTGTTTTTCGATGACGTTCACCTGCCGATCGGGGACGTGCAGCGCACGCAGAAGGCGGCCTGGGACTACATCGTCACCGGGATGGGGCCTGAAGACCGCGTAGCTCTTTTCACCGCGTCCCACCAGAATGACCTTGACTTCACTGACGATCGTACCCAACTGCACGACGCTATTTTCCGGGTCCGGGCGCGGTCTCGGACGCTAGCGCCGCTCAGCGAGTGCCCCTCCATTGGTGAATACCAGGCCTACCTGATGGTGATGGACCCACAGCGGAACGCGCAGGCCATGCAAATCGCGTTCAGCGAAGCCTACTATTGCGATTGTGTCCGGGAGAACAACGAGACTCCGGCCTGCGCGACTGGAGCTGAGAACCGTGTGAAAGTTGAGGCGGCGCACATCTGGAGCATGGCTGACTTACAGTCGCAGATTGCGCTCGAATGCATCGCGGCGTCCATTCGCCGGCTGGCCGCCATGGCAGGTCAGCGGACCCTGGTGCTGGTCTCACCGGGCTTCTTGACCATGACGCGTTCCGCGGAGATCGAAAGCCTTATACACAATGCCTTGCGCCTGGACGTGGTGATCAGCGCCATTGACGCCGGCGGACTCGCACCTTACATTCCGCAGGAAACGGCCGACCTTAGCAACGCGCCCCTGGCAATGCAAAAGAATCTGATCTACCAAGAAGGCGACACCGTCTCGCGCGACGTCCTGGCCAACCTTAGTGAGGGAACGGGCGGCGTGTTCTTTCACAACAACAATGACTTTGGCGCCGCCTTCCGCGAAACGGCCGCGGCTCCGGAAGTTGCGTATGTGCTGGGCTTTTCGCCTGTGGACTTCAAGCTGGACGGCAAGTTCCACACGCTGAAGGTCACGCTCAACCGTCGCGAGCCCTGGAGCATAGAGGCCCGGCGGGGATATTTTGATCCCACGCAGACGCTGGCGCAGCAAGCTCCCGGGCAGGATGAACTTGACAAGCTGATGTTCTCCGAGGACGAGATTCACGCGCTGCCGGTGGAGGTGAGTGCGGAGGTGGGCAAGCAGGTGAAGCCGCCCTCTACGCTCACGGTTGTGATTCACGTGGATACTCGGAACCTGCAATTCCGCAAGGAGGCGGACCGGAGTGTGAACACGCTGACGTTCGATACCGCCCTCTTCGACCATGACGGCAAATACGTGAGCGGCAAAGAGCAATCGTTTGAGATGCACCTGACGGACGGGACGCTGCGAAAATTCGAGCGGACCGGAATCTACTTGAAGACCAGCTTTCAAGCGCCGCCCGGAACCTACCGCATTCGCGAAGTGGTCCGCGACGTGGTGGCCAGAGAAATTTCAGCTCTCAACTGCGAAGCCTTGATTCCAGGCGCGGAAGACTCAGCCGCCGCTGCCGGCAAGCCCTCTCGAACGGAGCGCGTGTTGAGCGCCCCCCAATCGATGGCGAATTGGACGCCGGCCCAGTTTATTGAGGCTATGCCGGAGCTTCACGGTCTCGAACCCGCTGCCAGTCAGGACGAGTTGCCGTTGATCCTGGAGCGGGTTGGAGCAAACGTGAGGGCGTTCTTTAACACCCTTCCTGACATAACAGCTCACGAAGAGATCATTCTGCAGCGCTTGGACTGGGCGAGCCGACCGATCGATACGGTCCGGGAGGGCTTCAATTACCTGGATCTTTCGCTTCCGGCTAAAGATGGCATCGGCCTCGAGGAGTACCGCACAAATCGCAGGGGCAAACGCGTCGAGCCGAAACCCTTGGAGGGCGGCTTCGTCACCCGAGGCTTTACCTCCATGTTGGTTCACTTTCATCCTATCTACCAGCCCGACTCCACTTTCCGCTACCTCGGGCGCCAGGTGACGCGCGACAGGCAGAGCGATGTGGTTTACTTTGCCCAAATCCCCGAGAAGGCGCGCATCAAAGAGGCGCTCAACACCGACGAAAGGTCGATACTGATCCTGGTGCAGGGCCTGGCCTGGATCGATCCTGTAAGCTACCAAATCGTGCGCATGCGAACAGACGTCTTGTTTCCCCTCGACGACCCTTATCTGAGGCAGGAGACTACAGATTCCCAATTCGCCGCGGTGCGTTTTCCGGGTGACGCGCAGCCCATGTGGCTTCCGGCGGATGTGGCCGTCACGGTAGGATGGAACCGCCAATCCTTCCTTAACGATCACCATTACTCCAACTTCAAGCTGTTTCGGGTGCTGACTCAGACGCAAGCGATGAGCCCCCAAAACAACCCCAACAGGCCGTAAAGGCCAGAGCCTGCCGGCGTAATTCAATTCGTACTTTTCAAACACTTCAGAGATATAAGTTCGCTCAGCCTGTCTCGGCCTAACCTAACCTAACTTGACTTCGCGCGGTGCCTCCCCTATCATCCGTATTGCGAGGGTTTCCCGATTGTTTACGGGCGGTTTCGAGTTCATCTTCGTCCTCTTCATTGCCTTTTTGTTGTTCGGGCCCAAGAAGCTGCCTGAGATCGCCCGGGTGTTGGGCAAAGGGCTGGGCGAGCTCCGGCGCGCTTCGAACGAGCTGAAGAACTCGCTGGAGGATGAGATCCGCAACCTGGATCGCGAGGTGCAGACGCAGCGGGACTCCATGAATTCCAGTCCGCTGCCTCCCTACACTCACGAGCATCAGGCCAGCCTGCCGGAAGCTTCGAGCACGGTGGCTGAGGAGATTCGCCATCTCGATCCCGACCTCGAAGCTTCGCCCGCGGAAGTGACCGGAACCGAAAATGCCCACGACCATTCAGAAGCCGCCCCCCACGAATCCGGCACCCGATCCTGAAGAACAACTTGCTGGCAAGCAGATGTCGTTCCTCGAGCACCTTGAGGAGTTGCGGCAGCGCTTGCTGAGAGCCGTTGTCTCTCTGCTGGTGGGTTTTGGGATTTGCTTCTATTTCGCCAAGAACATTTACAGCATTCTGGAGCGCCCGCTCACCACAACGCTGCATCAATTGGGCGCCTCCGACAAGCTGGTCTATACCAACCCCGTTGACCCGTTCAACCTTTACATCAAGTTGGGACTGCTCTGTGGAGTGTTTCTGGCATCGCCCTATATTCTGTGGCAGCTCTGGCTGTTCATCTCGCCCGGGCTCTACCGGCATGAGAAAAAGTACGTCTGGCCTTTTGTGGGTCTCACCAGCTCGTTGTTTTTGCTGGGCGGCTATTTTGCCTGGGCCTTGGCCTTTCCGGCCGCTCTCAAGTTCCTGGTGTCCTATGGCAATCAATTCACGCCGATGGTCACCATCAACGAGTACTGGGACCTGGCCATGTCAATCATCGTCGCCGTGGGCTTGGTGTTTGAGTTGCCCGTGGTACTACTGCTGCTGTCCATTTTTGGTATCGTCACCCCGCGCTTTTTGTGGCGACAACTGCGCTACGCGGTGCTGATCACGGCCGTCGTGGCTGCCGCCATCGTCCCCACCAACGACATGGCTTCAATATTTATTGTGTGGATTCCGCTGGTCGGCCTCTATGTGCTGAGCATCGGCCTGTCATGGCTGGTTCAAATCAAGAGGCGAAAGAAAGCTCAGGCGGAGGCCACCTAGGAATGCGATTGGCGCTAACTCCTCAAGGTGTGAAGAAAACCCTGGGAGCGCGGGCGTCTCGCCCGCCCGTGGTTCCTGGCAGGCTGCGGAAAAACCCGGCCAGCCTGTCATTCCGAGGAGCCAGAGGCGACGAGGAATCTCGTATTTCCTTCACTTTCAGAGCCAGATTCCTCGCTTCGCTCTCTCGAAAAACACCCTTCGCCGTCATTCCCGCGAAAGCGGGAATCGAGTCCTGGACCCCCGCCTACGCGGGGGTGACAGAGTGGAGGCTTTCATCCCCTTCGGCGGCCCGAGGGCCCATCGAGCACTCGGAATGACACCATTGACCGGCTTTCTTCCGCAGTCCGCTAGGTCTGTCCTCAGAGAAATGCTGACGAGGCGGGCGAGACGCCCGCGCTCCCAGGCTCGGGTGCGCCTCTGTTGTCGCATCCTGGGAGCTTTCGGCTTCGCGGGCTGGCTTGCGATTCAGGCTGGGACAGCGTGCGCGGCAGAGGGCTATGCGCTTCCGGCCGCCAAGGCCAACGGCCAAGCCGTTGCCACGCTCCCGCCGTTTGACGCTGGGCGCGCATTCAGCGACCTGAAACACATGGTGGCGTTCGGCCCCCGCACGGCCGGCTCACCGGAGCTTGCTAAGACGCGTTCCTGGATTGTGAGTGAACTCAAGCAGGCGGGCCTGCAAGTTGAGGAAGATAAGTTCACTGCGTCCACGCCGGTGGGTAACCTGGACATGGCTAACATCGTTGTGAAAATCCCAGGCGCCTCGCCCGCAATTGTAATGGTGGCTGGCCACTACGACACCAAGCGATTTGACCGCTTTCGTTTCGTCGGCGCCAACGACGGAGCCTCAAGCGCCGCCCTGGTGATGGAGCTTACACGGGTGCTCGCCAAGCGGCCGATGCCTTACACACTATGGATGGTGCTGTTTGACGGTGAGGAGGCAGAGCGCGAGCAGTGGGAGGGCACTGACAACGATTACGGCAGCCGTCACCTGGTGGAGCAACTCTCGGCCCAGGGCGAACTCAATCGCGTGAAGGCGCTCATCCTGGTGGATATGATCGGCGATGCGAAGCTGGACATTAGACGGGATCCCATCTCCACCAAGTGGCTCACGGAATTGGAATTTAGCACGGCACATCGTCTCGGCTATAGTCGCTATTTTCTCAACGAGGAATATCCAGTAGGCGGTGACGACTACGACCCCTGGTTGCAGGCCGGCGTGCCTTCGGTTGACATCATCGACTTCGATTATGGCCCCAACGCGCGGTCTCATCCCGGCGACCCAGACTGGAACATTTACTGGCATACTGCCGACGACACCGTGGAGCACTGCAGCCCCCAAAGCCTCGAAGTTGTGGGCCGTGTGGTGCTGGGCATGCTCCAAGAGCTTGAGAATTCGCCTCACGTGCGCCCTTGAGGGCGCCGCTCCTGTTCTTCACATGCATCGTTTCCAGGTCAATGCCGAGAAGGGCACCTATCCCGTTGTGGTTGGGCGTGGTGCCTGGAAAGAGTTGCGCGAGGCTTCCTCGCGTGGTTATTCGTCTACTTTCATCCTCACGGAGAGGCGGATTTGGAACCGATGGGCCGAGGAGTTCAGCCGTGACAGCGGATTGAAATCAGCGCGGGTGGTGCTTATTCCCAGCGGGGAGAAATCCAAGTCGCTTTCGGAAGCGGAACGAGTGGCCGGAAGCCTACTGAAACTGGGCGCGGACCGGAAGTCACTGCTGGTGCTGTTCGGCGGTGGCGTTGTTGGTGATCTGGGTGGCTTTGTTGCCTCAACCTATATGCGCGGCATCGACTGCGTTCAAGTGCCCACCACGGTGGTGGGCCAGGTGGATAGCGCCGTGGGCGGCAAAACTGCCGTGAACGTTGGCGCCATGAAGAACCTGGTAGGCACGTTCTACCCGCCGCGCATGGTGCTGGCCGATCCACGGGTGCTCGGGTCGCTGGGCCGCCGCACCTTCCGCTCGGGACTGTACGAAGTGGCGAAGCATGCGATTTTGGATGGATATGAGTTCTTTGAGGCGTTCGACCGAGAGTTGGATTCTCTTCGGCCCGAGAATGCGCCGGGACTTGAGGGAGTCATTGCGCGGGCGGTGAAAGTGAAAGTGGACGTTGTAAATCGCGACGAGCGCGAAAGTAGCCTACGGCAGGTTCTCAATCTCGGTCACACCTTTGGGCACGCGCTCGAAGAGGCTACCGGATACAAGCGATTCCTCCATGGCGAAGCGGTGGGTTGGGGTCTTCTTGCCATCACCCTGCTTGCCGAGAGGTTGGGGTACTTCAAGTCGCGGACGTCTGAGGGCGCGGGCGCCCCTGCGAATAAAGCTGGAATGTCCTTTAGAATCAATGAGTGGGACAGCGAGACTCACGAAACGCACAAGGATTGTGACAGTATATTACTACATGATAAAAATCCTCCGATTCGTGCCAGGAGGGGGCCAAATGCGTTCCGGAATGAATCCCACGGGCGCTCCTGGCACACAGCGCATCCCCCGCAGGGGCTGGGGGGCGGGTTGGACGCCGAACGCATTCCCCGACTGATTTGGCGGATTGGCCCGCTACCCACAATTCGAGATGTGTCTCCCCGAGCCATCGTCCGGCTGCTGCCACATGACAAAAAAGCGGTGGGGGGCGAAATTCGTTGGGTGATTCCGGAGCGCATCGGCAAAGTGCGACTGGTCACCGGCATTCCTTTAGGGGAAGCCGAGGCCGCCTGGAAGGTGTTACAACAGCGTGCGGCGCGGAACGAACTGAAGGATGGAGAGTAACGCGCCGATAGCCGACAATCGACAACTGACGACGGACAGACTTCCTTGCGTCATGCCAGCGCCGACATCATCGAACAGAAGGGCAGCCCACTTGGATCGCCCGATCAGGTACGCGAGACTGCTCGCGCCGTGCAAAGCATGTTTGCTCAGGTGGCCCCGCGCTACGACTTCCTGAACCATCTCCTTTCGGCACGGTTTGACGTGTGGTGGCGGCGAACAGCAGCCCGTGAGGTTCGCCACGTCCTCGAACGACCAGGATCGCTGGCGGCCGATCTCTGTTGCGGCACGGGCGACCTGGCTTTTGCCTTGGCGAGCTTTTCCGCCGGCCGCGTAGTCGGCGCCGACTTCTGCCATCCCATGCTGGAGATTGCTCTCCGGAAGCGGACAAATGAGATCGTCCGGCTGCGCCCAGACTTCATTGAAGCCGACGTTCTGTTGTTGCCATTCGCGAACGGCTCGCTCGATTTAGTGTCCGCGGCCTTTGGCTTTCGCAACCTTGCCAACTACGCGCAGGGACTGGCGGAGATGCACCGCGTGCTAAGGCCCGGAGGCGTGATCGCCATCCTCGAGTTCAATCGCGTGCAGTCGCCCGTGCTGGGTCCGTTGTTTCGACTTTATTTCCGGCACATACTCCCATTCATTGGGACGATGATCTCCGGCGCGCGTGGGCCGTATCAGTATCTGCCTGACTCCGTGGAGCGCTTCCCGGACCAGGATCAGTTAACCCGACATCTCGGCGAGTGCGGCTTCGAGAAGGTTCGCTACCGTAACTTCATGGGCGGCGTCGCCGCACTGCACGTCGGCGAGAAGATCGGAATTCGAGAAGGTGGGTAGCCCGTTTGAAAATTCTAAGCGCGGCCGAAATGCAGCGGATTGACCGCCTCACCAGCGATCGTTACGGCGTGCCCAGCCTCACCCTGATGGAGAACGCCGGGCGCCGCGTGGTGGATTTTCTGGCTGAGCGTTACGCGCCATTGCAAAGCCAGCGCATCGTGATCTTATGCGGACGTGGGAATAACGGAGGCGACGGGCTGGTGACGGCGCGTCTGCTACGCGAACAGGGACTGCAACCGCGCGTGTTGCTGTTCGCCGATCCGGAGAGTGTCAAAGGTGATGCGGCCGTCAACCTGGAGCGGGTGCAAGCCTCCGGCGCGCCGGAAGTCGTGGAAACGGCAGAAAAGTGGCGCAAGGTTTATCCAGCCCTGGAGGGAGCCACGCTGCTGATCGACGCTTTGCTCGGCACCGGTCTGGCGCGCCCGCTCGAAGGATTTCTGCTCGAGGTGGTACGCGACGTCAATCGGCTGAACCCGCGACCGCAAGTGGTGGCCATCGATTTGCCTTCGGGGGTCTCGGCTGACAGCGGCGAGTTGATCGGCGAGTGCATTCGCGCTGATGCCTCCGTGACGTTCACAGCGCCGAAAGTGGCCCACGTTTTTCCTCCCGCGTGCGAGAGGGCGGGTGAATGGGTATGCAGGGAGATTGGAACGCCTTCTGAGGCCCTCAATTCAGATTCTTCCCTCCGGCTCAATCTCACGGCCAACGTCGATGTGGCATGGCTCCGCCAGCCCCGCCCTGCCGATAGCCATAAGGGTTTGTACGGTCACGTCCTGGTGATTGCCGGCTCGGTGGGCAAGACAGGTGCGGCGGCCATGTCGGCGCTTGCAGCCCTGCGTGCGGGTGCGGGCTTGGTCACGGTGGCGACACCCAAGAGCGCGCTTCCCGTGGTCGCCGGTTTAGGGCTGGAATTTATGACGGAACCACTGCCCGAAACAGACTCGGGCACAATTTCCCTGCAAGCTCTCGACGGGCGATTGATGGACCGGTTGGTGGAAGGCAAATCGGTGATTGCCATTGGACCCGGCATCGGTGGCAACCCTGAAACAGTGGAGTTCGTTCGTGAACTGGTGCGCGATACGGACGTACCGATGGTGATCGATGCGGACGGCCTCAATGCCCTGGCTGGCGCGCCTGATTGCTTGAACGGCAAAGGACGCGTTCGCGTCCTTACACCTCATCCCGGTGAAATGGCGCGGCTGGCCGGTGTCAAGACGGCGGAGATTCAATCTCGTCGTCTCAAAGTGGCCCGTGAGTTTGCGGCCACGCACAACGTGGTTCTCGCGCTGAAGGGCTTTCGAACCTTGATCGCTGACCCTAATGGTACGGTCTGGGTGAATCCCAACGGCAATCCCGGCATGGCCAAAGGCGGCACCGGCGACGTGCTCACCGGGGTTGTTGCCGGGTTGCTTGCTCAGTTTGGGAATCGATCCCCAAAGCGTCCTCTGGTGGAAGTCGTGGCGGCGGCTGTCTATCTTCACGGCTTGGCTGGGGATCTGGCCGCTGATGAAGCAGGCGAAATGTCGATGCTGGCCGGCGATTTGCTCGAGCGCATACCTGACGCTCTGAAGAAGGTGGCCGAACTACCTGATTGATTCATTGACTCATTGATTCAATGAGTCAACCATCCAATGAACCGACACTTTGAGAGAGATTTGAGGCTTGCGTTCGGCGTGGATCGCTCCTGCCGGTATGATATCGTGACTCATTCTCCCGAAGAGACCCTGGCCTTTGGGCGGAAGTTGGCGGCCCTCGTCGAACCGCCGTGCCTGGTCCTGATGGAGGGGGAACTCGGCAGCGGCAAAACTGTTCTGACGAAGGGAATCGTGACTGGCCTCGGCGCAGCGCCCGAAAGTGAAGTCACTAGCCCCACGTTCGCTTTGGTCCATGAGTATTCGGGCGCGAAGCATGTTTATCACCTCGACTTGTACCGCGTCGAGGGGCCCCGTGACCTGGCAACGCTGGGCCTCGACGAGATGCTCAGCCAGGAGGCAACGGTGATTGTGGAATGGGGTGAGAAGCTGGGACCTCACCTGCCCCTACCCCGCGTCGAGATTAATCTTGAACATCGGGGCGAGAACGACAGACGTATCATGGTGGAGGAAGTCATCCAATGAGATTGACTCATAGGCTCATTGATCCATTGACTCAATGAGTCAATTCGCGATTGAGTCAATCATCGACTGATTTGATTACCTTCTGACCGAGAGGAAGCAAAGATGACAGCACAACCTTGGGCCCTCGTTGTGGGCTCATCCAGCGGCTTCGGTGAGTCTGCTAGCTTAGAGTTGGCTCGCGCCGGGCTCAACATTTTCGGCGTTCATTTTGACCGCCGCACCGCGATGCCGCACGTCAACGAAATTCAGGAGCGCGTTCGCGCGCTGGGTCGCGACGTTCTGTTCTTCAACACCAATGCGGCCGACGCTGAGAAGCGCGCCAAGGTGCTCGATCAGATGGACGAACGCTGGAAGCAAGCCGGCGGCGAACACTTCGTGAAGGTCCTCTTGCACTCGATTGCCTTCGGGTCGCTGCAACCTTATCTCTCCGAAGATCACCAACAGGAAGTGACCCAGGCCCAAATGGAAATGACCGTGGATGTGATGGGCAGTAACCTCGTCTATTGGGTGCAAGAACTCATGCGGCGGAAAATGATGCGGTCCGGCAGCCGCATCTACGCCATGACGAGCGCCGGCGGCCACAGCGTGATCCCTACCTACGGCGCCGTCTCCGCCGCCAAGGCCGTGCTGGAATCGCACATCCGACAGCTTGCTTTCGAACTCATGCCGCATGGTATCACCGCCAACGCCATTCAGGCGGGCGTTACTATCACACCCGGTTCGAGTAAGATTCCCGGCATTGAAAAGCTGGCGGAATTCGCCAAGATGCGCAATCCGGGCGGCCGCCTCACCACTCCCGAAGATGTTGCCCAGGCTATCGCCGCCCTGATGGATGACCGAACCCACTGGTTGACCGGGAACGTGATTCGTGTAGATGGTGGCGAAGATATTGTGACGTAGAACCCGTCGCTTTGCCGTCACCGGCGTATCATACGCCTTGCCCCTCTTCGGAGGAGAAATCTCAATCATTTTCCGACGATTGCACTCTACTGTACAGCGATGTACAATAGCGCTTGGAGGCAGAAGGGTGAAAAGCCTGACTTTTACCGAATTCCGGAAGAGCGCGTCCCGAGTTCTAGACCTGGTTGAGAGGGGCGAAACCGTGCGTGTGCTTCGCCACGGCAAGGCGGTGGCCAAGATCGTTCCTGCCGACGTGCGCGAGCACAAGCCAGCTTGGAAACGCCCGGTAGCGCCTTTGGTGATGCCTGGAGCTTCGCTCAGCCGAGCAGTGCTTGAAGAGAGGCGATCATCGCCTTGAATCTCTTCTTCGATTCTTCGGCGCTGGCAAAGCGCTACATCCAGGAGCCGGGGAGCGAGCGCGTTGCGGAGCTTATGTCCGGTGCTTCCTCTCTGGGTTTGTCCATTGTCTGTCTCTCCGAGGTGATCTCTGCGCTTTGCAGGTGCCGGCGCGAGAAGAAGCTGTCGCGCCAGCAGTATCTGACAACCAAACGAACGCTGTTTGAGGATGCCGAAGACGCGAACATCGTGAGGATCACGGATGAGGTCATGGCGCGGGTGGTTGAGTTGTTGGAAGGGTGGCCGCTGCGTTCCGCAGACTCCATTCAAGTGGCCTCTGCCGTTGAGTGGGGCGCGGATCTTTTTGTTTCTGCCGACGTCAAGCAGTGTGATGCGGCGCGAGGCTATGGACTCAAAGTAGAAAAACTGCCTGCCGGGCTCTGACTGGCGGAATTTAGGAGCAATGGAGGGCTTGTTTGGCATCGGAAATCTCAACATCTGCCAAATCGGGCGGTGACTCACACGCCGACGTTCGGCCCCCAAAGCTCCTCCTGGCCAAGCCGCGCGGTTTTTGCGCGGGCGTGGATCGCGCCATTGAAGTTGTCAACATGGCGCTCGAGCTTTTTCCCGGACCGATCTACGTGCGCAAGCAGATCGTCCACAATCGCCACGTGATTGAGTCCTTTCTCGCCAAGGGTGTGATCTTCGTCGACGAAATCGCCGAGGTCCCTGACGGCGCGCTGGTGATCTTCAGCGCTCACGGTGTCTCGCCCGAAGTAAGGGCCGGCGCGGGGGCGCGCGGCCTTCAGGTGATTGACGCCACCTGCCCGCTGGTCACCAAGGTTCATCTCGAGGCCGTGCGATTCCGCAACGAAGGCCGCTCCATCATTTTGGTGGGGCATAAGGGCCACGAAGAAGTGGCCGGAACCATGGGCGAGGTTCCGGGGCACGTCCAACTTGTGGGAACACCCGACGAAGCTGAACGCGTCGAGGTGGCGGATACGGATCGCGTGGCCGTCGTCACCCAAACCACACTCGGAGTGGATGACGCCAACGCCATCATCGACGTTCTGCGGCGACGCTTTCCCAAGCTCGTGACCCCTTCCAGCGACGACATCTGCTACGCCACCCAGAACCGCCAGACCGCCGTGAAGAGCATGGCGCAGAGGGCCGGACTGGTTCTCGTCCTGGGTTCTGACAACAGCTCCAACTCGCAGCGCCTGCGCGAAGTGGCGGAGGATTGCGGCGCTCGCGCTTACCTCATCGATGACGCCTCGGAGATCGATCCCACCTGGCTCAAAGGCGTCGACTGCGTTGGAGTCACCGCGGGAGCTTCCGCACCGGAACATCTAGTGGAAGCTGTCGTACGCTACTTCCGGGGCCTCGGCGTCAACGAAGTCGAGGAAGTTGAGGCCGTCCAGGAACGGGTTACCTTCGCTCCCCCTGCCGAGCTGGCGCGGGCGATGGCCAGCCGCTAAGCCCTCCGCTAACCCTGACCGGCGTTCGCGGCAAACATCCGCCTGGATGGCAACCCCCAACAGTCGCTCATTTCGATCGCGTAGTGTCCAAAAACAAAGAATCATACGCGCGGCCGGGCCGTACCGGTCTCATCGCGAATTCTGCCTGATCTCAACCGTTGCCTCCCTTTAGCGATTGCGGCCTCGCCTCCCAGCTTGGGACTATCACAGCGCATGCACTCGCCGGGTAAGCTGCTCGGAAGGCGCCATCAGAGCGACGGCGCGCTGGAAACCGCCCAGGCAGCCGCGCGCAACCGCCAGACTTGTGTAGTAATCGTTGTACCGGAAGCCGGTCTCGCCCCGCCACATCGGGAATGCGGCGCAAGCCTGCAGCCAGCGATCGAAGACCGCGCTGACGTCAACGTAAGTGTCTGCGGTGAAACCCACTGCATCCTCCCAGTTGTCCGCGAAGAAGAGCTTGCCGACACTGTGCGACGGCGCTTTGCGGGTGAGGGCGGGCAATCCCGCGTAGAAAACGGCGTCATTCACGATGGCGTAGCACGCTTGATGATCCTTGTGCCAGCTTCCGCGCCAGTGGGTCACCACGATGCCCGGACGATGCTCGCGGATGAGGTCGCACACCGCGAACTTGGCTTCGTCGCTCGCAGGAATTTCGCCGTCGGAGTAATCGAGAAACAGAGCGCTCGCTCTTAGCGTCGCGGCAGCGCGCTCGGCCGCCTGGCGCTGCATCTGCCCGTATTGCGCCGGCGCGATCGTGGCTGAGCCCTTTTCGCCGAGCGACAGACTCAGCAGGACCCCTCGCGCTCCGAGATGTATCTGCAGGGCCACCACTGCGCCCATAGCGAACAGCGCGTCGCCGGGATGGGCGGCGATCGCCATAATGTTCTCCGGCCGTGCAGCCTCAGTCTCGGGGCCGCCCGCCGAGGGCCGCCCCGGCATTTGCCCCGTCTGGCCTGCTTGGTCTGTTGGGCCGCCACTGCGGCCAACTGAGAGAGCTGCCGCTCCGAGGCTGAAGTCTTTGAGAAAGTTCCGGCGCGTGGCATCATCCATGGGAGTCGTATGATTTCTATAGGCGGCTCGCTGCTTCGGCATTAAGAGTCTGTGTGAAAACTCGTGTATGGCGCCTCTCCGAGGTGGACCCCGCCTCCGCAGGGGCGACATTGTTGGACTTAGGGGTCCTATTTCGATGCAGTCTTCCTGCGAAGCTTGTCCCCGCGAAAGACATCTGAGGTGTTTTAGTCAAAAGTTTTGGGCATAGTTCAGGAATGAGCCTCTGGCATCGAGAGCGAAACGACGGCCAGCCACAGCTATATTCCGTAATCCTCAATAGTCCAATTAGCTTACGTCGTGCTGCAAAGGTTTAACGCTCGTCCGAAATGGCCTGCGTCAAACCTGCTCCGGCACAACGAAAGGAGGGCGATATCCGCGGTCTCCATCCCGCAGCAAGTGATTCGCTTCGCCGTCGTCCTTTACCTTCTCGCTCTCAGGATCGAACACCAGCGTCCGGTGCAGCCGGTACGATACATTCGCGAGGTGTACGAGTCCGGCCGATACGTAGCCTTCCTCGATTGGCGCCCGCAACTCTTCTTTCTTCCGGCTGATGACGCAACCGATGAAGTTCGCAAAATGGTCTTCCTTGCCTTCGGCGGCGCTTGGGCCGGGCTGTTGATCCCTCCCTAGCCAACTGCGGTAGCCGCTGTCGCCAATCGCAAGGTAGCCTTTAGACCCATAGAAGACGTTGCCCACCGTGTTGTGGCTACCCGCCATGGGCCCGAGCTGCGGATGAGGCTCTGCAGAGTCCTGGGCCTCAGAATTCGCTCCGATTGAGGCCTCGTGGTTGGTTATCCAGTGGCGGACCTCGAACTCAAGCATCACTCGTTTGCCTTCGGCAAGGTTGTACTCGAAGGCGCAGTTCAGGGTGTTTGGCGTCTGCTGGTCGTCGTCGAACATGAAATGTCCGCCGACCGCCGAAATCTTGTTGGGGAAGCGCAGACCCAAGCCCCATCTTGCGATGTCCATTTGGTGGACGCCTTGATTGCCGACGTCGCCGTTCCCGGTATCCCAAATCCAGTGCCAGTTGTAGTGAAACCGGTTACGGGTGAAGGGTTTCATGGGCGCCGGGCCGGTCCACAGGTCGTAGTCCACCCCCGCGGGCACAGGCTCGACAGGAGCGTGGCCGATCGTGTCCCTCCATTTGTAGCAAAGACCACGCGACAAATAGACATCGCCGAGGAGGTCCTCTCGAATTTTTGCCACAGCCTCCATCACGGCCGGCGTGGAGCGGCCTTGAGTCCCGTGCTGCACAACTCGGTTGTACTTTTCCGCGGCGCGGACCAGTTGGCGGCCCTCCCACAAGTTGTGCGAGCAAGGCTTTTCCACGTAGACGTCCTTGCCGGCCTGGCAGCCCCAGATAGCCATCAACGAGTGCCAGTGGTTGGGCGTGGCGATGGAAATGGCGTCAATCGACTTGTCATCCAGCAGCTTACGGATATCACCGTAAGTCTTGGGCTGTACTCCGGCTTTTCCAAGCTGCGCAACACGCTGGCGGAGCACACTTTCGTCCACATCGCACAAGGCCGCAATTTCGACGTTCTGAAGAGCCAGGTAGCCCTTGATGTGATCTTCCCCGCGCCCGTGGAGACCAATAATTCCCACTCGCACGCGGTCATTCGCGCCTAGCACCCGCGCCGGCGCGGCCCACGCCTCCAGGCGGTCGGCCACGGCAAGCGCGGCGGCGCCCTTGGCGCCGGTTTTGAGGAATTTTCTTCGGTTGTCGTCCATGACTGAACAGTTTTCCTTTCGCCTACGCCCGACTCTGGCACGCTCCATCAACAATAGCAACTGCCAAATTCCAGACACTCCATGTCCCTAATCCGTTCCGAGGCGGTGGCCGCGCACCTAGGATGAGAGACTTCTAATATTCGTTCCACCCAGACCCTTTCGCGAGAGGAATAACCGCCTTATTTTCAACAACCTCTTGGCTTTATAAAAATAACACCTTTGCTTTCAATTACCTCTTGGCTTTGACCCCGGTGGGAAAAACATTGTCCTTTGTTTTCAACAACCTCTTGGCTTCGTTCGGAACGTTCAAGAATACAGGGTCTCACGCAAAGGCGCTAAGGGCGCACAGAAGAAGTTCTCTGTTTGCTGGGCACACTCCGCGTATTTTCGCCTTTCCACGCAAGTCTGTCACATTTCTTCATATCTTCGGACGCCAAGGGCACAAGCCCAACTATCCTTGGTCCCGTCGAGGCCCTTTGCGGCTTTGCGCCTCTGCGTGAGACTCGTTTCCCTTGCCGTCAGTTCGCTTCTACCCGTGGTCCGGTCACTCAGGCCGATCTTTGTTTTGTCCGTGGGTTAGGCCTCGCTTGGCTTCCCGCCAGTCGTGGTCCTCAAATCTGTAGCCTACTCATTCTAAATAACCTCTTGGCTTTTGGGTATAGGAGGGAGGGGCGTGGGGGCTGTGTTACTAGTTGCATAGCTGCCGGCGTTTTTCCTCCACGGGTCCATCGCCATCATAACCTGCTGCGGCCGCCCAGCTTGAATCCGGAGTCGGTCATCTGCCTAATCCAGTCGCGCATCGTCTTCTCTTGCTCCGGAACACCCCGGGAAACCAGGTTGCGAATTGGTCCACCGGGTAATTCGCTTTCCTTTCCACCGGACCCGTACCGCGACGAGAAGGAGCCCCCGCCACAACGCCCGCCCTGGTTCACGTCCTCAACCCTACCCCAGACGGGTCACGATGTCAAGTCATGACCATTTTATATGTAGGCTAGTTTACGGGCGTTTCGCACGGATGCAGTGACAAATCCTCTCAAATCGTCCAAGATGAGCGCTATTATTTTGGGGAAAAAGGTGCAGAGACAGATTCCACCGTTGCGGCCTTTTCATGTACATCTCCAGCTCTCACACCCCGTTTAGCTGCGCGCAGCGTAACCTGCACCCTCGCGAGTGGGAGCCTATCCCAGTTCCTCAAAGGTAGTATCATGGTAGTATGAAAACGAAAATGAAAACCTCGCTCACCCTGTCTCGCGAAGTCGTTAAAGGCATCGACCGGGTGGCGGGCAAAAAGCGTTCCCGGTCGGCGGTGGTTGACGATGTGTTGCGCGGGTACCTATCCCACCGCGAACGCGCCGCCGCCAACGCCCGTGACGTGGAGAAAATCAGCCGCTTTGCCGACGAACTGAACGCCGAGATGCAAGATGTGCTCGCCTACCAGTCGCTCGACCACCTCTGGGAGGAGCGATGAAGCGCGGCGATCTGTACCTGCTGCGCCATCCCGGAGGCGGAGACCCCAAGAACAACGGGTGATGACCGTGGTCAGCCGCCAGGCTCTCGTTGACTCCCGCTTCCCCACGGTCATCTGCGCTCCGGTGTTCACCCGTGGCCACGGACTCGAAACAGAGGTTTCCGTGGGGCCGGAAGATGGATTGAAACATCCGAGCTGGATTGGCTGCGACGGCCTGGTGAGCATTCCCAAGAGCCGGCTTACCGACTTCGTCGGTAGCCTCTCGCTCGCGAAACTCTCGCGCCTGTCGCAAGCATTAAGAATCGCTCTGGACGTATAGGGGCGGCCAGAAAACAGGAGGGCGCGCCAGCAGGGTGGCCGACGCACGGCGGAGCCGTGTGCCAGCCCAAACGGGGATCGAGTTAAGTAAATCGCAGATCTTCGATCTTCGCCAGCCTGCCGAGTTCCGCCGTGTCAAGGGGTTAGCATGGGAGAACTGGGCCAAGCGTGAGTAGTCCGGCAGGGCGGTGCATGCACCACGGGCCCAACCGCAGTGTACGCTCCTCCTTGCTGCCTTTCAGGGCCAGTCCACATCCAACGCATAGATTTCTGACGTGCCGATGTCGCGCAAGATGAGCGGTGGTAGCCACGGTCAGCGCTTTTCTGACCGTGGGCCTTTGAGGAAGAGTTTCAACGACGGCCGGGGCACCTGCACATGAATCGGGCACGGAAAAGGTTGGTGACACGCCCAGAAGAACGGTCCAGCTACAGCGTTTCTGGGGATAAGGCGATCGTCGC